>JBOGOW010000047.1:6743-15075 GCA_050748285.1 Pyrinomonadaceae bacterium | reverse complement strand
CGGCAGCGACTCGACCTCGTCTGCACCCATTCCGAGTTCCGTGGCAGCCCGTTCCTTTCTCGCATCGACACGGCTCAGAACATCCCGGACCAAGTCCGATGGCGAGGCACCGCGAACCTGCGGAGTCATTTCGGAAGCATCAACTCTCCCCGATGAATTCAACTTATCGAGAGCATTCGGATTATCAGAACTCTCCGGCAGCACCGTTACACTGTCTGCTTGAGCTAAACCATTTCGACCAAAAATATTCCGCAATACTGACGAAGCCACCGAGTTTGGATCGGGACGCAACATCGCATTACTGCCGATTGCGTTTATCTCTTGAGTTTCCATCTTCACACCTTCTGCCATCCGCCTTTTTATTGTTGCTGGAAGTTTGGCTCGGTTACGGATTTGCTGAATGGCGCAGGTTCGAAGTCTAGATCCCGCTCGATCTTCATGCCGCATACTTCGACTTCTTCAAGTTCTCGCAGCGTGAAATAACCCCATTCGCGCTCGAAACCGATGACATATCCAAAGAACAAAAGCTCGTTGACTTGGGCTTCACCTTCAGTTACAAACCAGGCCCATCCGGATGCGGGGAAGAAGAATCTCGCGTACACGATGGGGTCCGCAGAATCTTCCTGTGAGCGCAGCTTTGGCAAACGGCTGCTGAGGACGTCGTTGAGAAGTCTTGACATAAGAAACTACCGTTTCTTTGAAATCGCAGTTTTGATCTGATCCGGCGTGCAGTACAGCGAGCGACTTGTACCTGTTTCGAGATCGAAGTAGGTTGCAAAGCGTCTTAGATTCCGAGTGAGAAGCAGCGAGGTGAGCATCTCTCCTATTTCGACGGCCGTCCGCTGATTTACGTTTAGACTTTGTTCCCCGAGCCGAACCCTGTCGGGACATGAAACCGGACCTGGCTCCCGCCGTGTACTTGTTTCCTGATCGGTCAGCAGTTCGGGATGAACCAAAGACGGCGCCGGCAATGAGCTACAGATACTCGATCCGACAAAATGGTTTTCAGTCTTGAGCCGTTTAGTCGTCGAACCGATAAGAACCTGACCGGAATATTTGCCGTTCCCTCCGTCGATCCACCATATGTTTGGAGTATCACTCGATTGATATCCCTGAAGCTGTTCGAGCGCTCGATGCATCTCCTGCCGGGCGAGATGATTATCCACGCAGCCAACAAGAATCGTTAGTGAGCGATAGTCGCTGACCGACTGATGTAAGTGAATTTCGGCATCGAAAGACTCATTTGCGTAATAACACTCGAGCCCCCACGCAAGAGTGATTCGGGTCGCGAGAGTCTGAGCCTTAAAGCTATCTATCTCCGCCGCGCAGAAATTACCTCGCGGAATATTCCCCCTTTCGACTCGATCGGGATCGACAACAAGCAGTTCGATCTGCTTGCCGGACTCCTTCAACTCATACAGGAGCCGGGCGATCGCGAGTGCGGCGAATGAACCTGTTCCGCCCGCTCCGATTTGCACGATCCGAAGCTTTGTATATTCCTTCGACATGACGACAGCGGCCTGGGCAAAGCTGAGATCGATCATACTCACGACAACATCTCCACAATTGCATCAATCTCGTTCAGATCGATAATTTCGTTGGGAAGTTCTCCAACCCAGAGCGCGGGAATCGGGATGAGATGATCGTAAACGCCACAGCGGAAGCGAATCTTCGGCTTGTCGTGAACGTCGATCAGGATTGCAAAGATTCGAAACTTACCGAGTTCGTCTCGATCATCCGCTCGGCTGAAATGCAAAGCTCCTAGCGGATGAGTATGAAGCTCTATGCAACCCTCTGCGTATTCTGGAAGCGTATCGTCGGCTATGGTCGATGCCCAACTATGTTCGCGGCCGGAAGCTTTCCACTGCCATTCGGCAAACTCCTTGTCCCAATAGATCAGGTAAACTTCTTCCTTAAAACTCGACGATGCGTGGCTTTGTTGCGCGTTCCGCAGGATGCTCCGCCATAGCGACGAGGGGATTTGCGGCATTGCCCAAGAGATTCCGAACGATGCATCCGGAAGTCCCGATATCCTGCACTTAGTGAGCGGCAAAGAAACAGCAAACTCTATTCGACTCGCCCGGACGAATAAACCGTTGCCGGCAAGTAAATATTCAAAAAGGGCGGCGTCTATCGGGTCATTTTCATTCGCGGCGATCCGATGCCCGACAAGCTTCGGCGTTGGAATTACGTTCGATGACATATCCGAGAGAGCTGTACTAGAAACGGCTGTCGTATCGGTTCCGCTCGACGATCGATTCCCATGCGTCCTCGACGGTGCTCGATGTCATGATCAATTGCGGCGTCGGGAACTTCTTCACATTCTCAGCCGCTAGCTTTGCCAGTAGATCGCGAACGTCGTCTTCCGTCCGACATCGGCCGCCTGAATGATCGCCGTTAAATGGTGCATCGAATATAAGATTCCAGACGATCGGGATAGTTGAAGGGTGCGTCTCCGGGACTTCGTTCTTACCAAAGCAGATCTTTCCAGAACCGATATTCGGCAATGGAGCCACGGCGAGACGCGTATTATGCGCGACCTTCGAGCTTCCGGCGGCCCAAAGACGATAGTCTTTGCCCTTCCCGAGAAGGATCAACGTTGGTAGGGGCAATGTAAGAGTCTCAATTCGATCATTTGGAAACGCGACCGTTATAGTCCGCACACCTGCGGGGAGATACGACAGGATCGCGTTCCCATCTGTGGCCTCGCGATACCGCAGGACTCGGCGATCGATCCATCCTGTATCGGTCTTGAGATCGCGAAAGGCGCGCGTCACCTGAGAACTCGATAACGCCTTCAAGCCGCATCTGTTCTCACAGAAAGTCTCGAAAAGATACTGCCCCGGCAGGAAATAAAGAGCTGCCGCCGCATCAGGCGGTACCGTATGATTCGCCATCAATCATTCACCTTAAGTTCTTACGGAGTCAGGACGAAACGATGTGGAGTGCTCGCCTTCGTTCCAGAATTCGATAAGTGTCCGCAGCATCTTTTTCGGATCGCTTTCGATCATTTCGTCCAGCAATGCGAGTTTATCGAACGCCGCATTCGCCGCTTTAAATTCCCTCGTGAGCTCCTCGATCGTTTCGGGGTCCCAACTGTACCAATCGGCGGTCTGACAATAGTTACTGTCAAGCCACGGATTGCCCGTCGAATGATCGACCAGTCTTAGCAGGCCGCCAAAAAGCGAGTCTTCGTTATGAACCCAGACGTTCGGATGAGGATCGCTGTTGATCTCAGGAAATATGTTTCTGGAGAACTTGAACCGGTAATTAAGGAAGTCCCACGCGTCATCGGGAAAATAAAAGATCAAGGCGACGGCATAGCTGATCCTGAGGTTCTCGAAATAAATCTCTTCGCAACAAAGATCGACGTTGAATGGTGGTATTGCGAATTGCTCGAATTCGCTTTCTGAATCGTCGTATGCGAACTCAAGCAACGGAAAACACTTGTCGTTGACGAGTTGAAAGAACTCATTGATGCGTTCGCTATATTTCTCATAGTAGCCGCGTTTATAAAGACTCGCTCGGGAACACTGCCATTCCTTGGGGAATATTTCCCGATACATGGCATACTTTTGCTGCTCGGAAACGACCCTCGAAACGTAGTCGTGGGCTGCGATCACATTGTGACTTCTGGCCTTGAAGCTCAGATACTCGATCGCCTTCGCAAGCCGCTCGCTAAAAGGTTGCGAGGTCGCGAGCGTTGCCGGTGTCGGAGTCATATATCGGCGTCTTAGAATCCGAGAGGAAGTCCTGAGGACGGACACGCCGCCGACCTTTCGAAAGCCGCGATCTGGCTTTTGACCATTTCGATCTCTAGCCGACCGACAGCTAGAATCGCTTCTGCTCGCGCTATATCTTCGGCTCCCAACAGATCGGTCGCGTCACGTCGCATAAACTCCTCCGCCAAAAGGATCGCCGGATTGATTTGCTCGGTTTCGGCAATCAATATCTCCAGCGGCGTGTCGCTTTTCATCAGACCCCTTTATGCTGAGCCCGCTTAACAATCGTAACCGTCAGTTTTCCGTCCTTTACTTCGCGAGTAATGTTCGCGTTCTCAACAGAAGCAAAGTGCGGCTGCAATACGACCTTCAACGTCTTGTCCTCCTGAGCCAGTGAGGCGTCCAGTTCGAACGTCTGGCCTTCGATCTTGATCGTTGCCATTGTATCCGTAACGTGAGCACCCGCAGGGGCGCCCGCTTCAACTTTCGATTCCGCTGCCGGTGCTGTTGCCGTTTCTTTAGGTTCGGGCTGAGCGCCCGTGGATTGATTTTCGTTTTCCATAGATTTTATGAAGCGAAAAGATTCTGCTGATCCTTTGCTGCTTCGGAATTCTGAGCCGCGGGCGAAACCGTCAAGTCGTCTGACGTCTTCACCTCGGATACGGCACCTGCCGTTGCAGCTTTGTCAACCGTCTTCGTAGACCGCTTCTTGCTTGCGGGTTTTTGCTTCTTTATTTTTTCGGCGGCAAGAACCGGAAGGTGTGTCCGGTATTGTCCGAGCGCCGTATCAAGGTATTGTTTTATACTTTGGAGAACATCGCTGTTGCTTGCATCCGAAATGCTGATCTGCGGAGCAAAATCGTGGGATCGGATGCTGATCACAGATTTCCGTATACCGCCGCTTTCTGGCAGAAGTTGGATCACTGCTGTAACGGTACAAGAGTCGAAGTTGTAGGGCTCTTTTTCGGAGAGAACGATCGAAGTTACTCCAATGTCAGATATCGGTGGTTCGGCGGTAGACACTTCTTCGCCCGCAGGCTCCCTCTTGATACCTGGCGCAGAAAGATCCGTATCATTCCTCGCGATCGCGGGTGGCCCACCGGCCTGCGGAGTTTCCGAAGCAGTCGTTTCCCTCGGTTCACCCTTATTCGACTCCTCATTAGCAGGGATAACCTCTTCCGTCTTCAGGGCGTTGTTCGTCTCGGCGAACTCTCTTTCAAATTCGGGTTTGCATTCGTCTGCGTAAGAAGACCGCCCGTTGTCGATCTCCAGCGCTTGAGAAATTACTCCAAGATATTCGTCGCGAGTTTCCGGCGCGTGCGAATCAGGAACGATCTCCGGCGAAGGCGCGACAGGAATTGATATCGGAACAGGCTGAGTCGGAGGTGTTGCCACGACCTGCATTTGACCTTCAACAGGAGTGCGACCCGTCGGCACATCAATGACCTCTGTTTGATCCGGGCTCGGCTGAACCGCACTCTGCCTTTCGATCTCACGCAGACTTTCGAGAAACTTGCTCAGGAAGAGATTCCTGACCGTCGCTTCCTCATGAGCGCGGCACATATATTCCGCTCCCTTCCACATCTCAAGCCCGATTTGATGATTGGTCTGGCCGCTGCTTTGAAACCCTTCGGCCCGACTCACTTCGGTCGCAAGGGTTTTGGCGGTAAAGATCAACTGCTCGATCTTCTCCCGGTTGTCGAGCGGCACGAACGAACCGCTATTCAGAATTTCCATGTTTGTTCTCACTCCACCTCACTGTCTTCCGCTTGTTTCTTTTTTTTATTGAAGCGGTGTGCATTTTCTATTAGTGAATGAGCTATCGGATATTATCGGTATGGAATCGGGCAGGTGCTTGATAACAGCGCGGTGAAGTATCTGGGATTATCGGGTATCCCATCGTAGGCCAATTGATATCGTCCGGAAACCAAATATTCCCAGGCACTGTTCAAGATTACTTTCTTGCTTACGGACAAACTGTCTATGATTCGATGTCTATATTACATAAACACCCACGAGTCATAGACAGAACTTTCCGAACCGTTATGATATGAAGTCGTTCAGGCCGTTGCCGAATAAGCGATGGGCCGCAATTGCGACCTATTGTGATTGTCTCCAGCTTGTTCTTTGTGTTTCTTCAGTATCCGTGAAAGCGTGGAATGAGTAGTGCCCATTGATCGTGCGGCTCTCCGTAGGTTGCCATTGCTTTGCTTGAGTGCGTGCTCGATGAATGTCGCGGCGGCTTTTACATAAACACTGTCCAGATCGTCGGTTTCTGGATCGAGCATGACGGTCACGAAGCCGCGATTCGCGTATCCGTCCGTATTACCAGCCCGGTCCGATCCCGTCTCCGGTAAGAGCAATACTGCCCCCGCTCCGCCCGGTGATGAGATCGGCCTCAGCGTATTTCTAACCATTTCAATCGTGACAACTGGAATATCGATCGACTCGACGGCAAGACGAGTCGCGAAGTTCCGGAGTTCCCGGTAGTTGCCTTTCCATTCAAGCTCCTGAATAGCTTTCAGCGCGTCCTCCTCAACAACAAACGGAGTACTCCTGGCAACCGCAACTCTTTCCTCATCCATCTGACGGATGAACAATTTAGTGATCTTTTCTTTTTGATAACGGAGAGGAACCGTTACAAGCTGGAGAATGTTGAGCCGGTCGAATAGGTCGGGGCGGAATAATCCGTCTCTTACCATTTCCTTGAGGTCGCGAGATGTGGCCGCGACGATCCGAACATCTATCTCACGCTCGTACGTGCCGCCTACTCTGCGTATCCGTTTTTCTTCGACCGCTTTCAGAAGTTTCGCCTGAAGAGAAAGCGTCAACTCACCTATCTCGTCAAGAAAGAGGGTCCCACCTCCCGACGTCTCAAAGAGACCGGCCTTTGCCGAAGCGGCTCCCGTAAAAGCCCCTTTTTCATAGCCGAACAGCTCCGATTCGAGAAGCTCCGAGGTAAAACTAGCACAATTGACACTTACAAACTCCCGCTTCGATCTCGGGCTCTGGTCGTGAAGCGTCCGGGCGATCGTCGTCTTGCCGGTTCCCCTCTCGCCGGTGATAAGCACGTAATGCGGCACTCGGGCATACAGAGCTATCTTCTCCTCCAAGATCGACGATCCCGTGTCGGTGTTGGCAACAGCACATTGATTGTTCATAAAGCGGAACTCCCCGTAAAAGCTTCGACAGTTTCTTTAAGTGAGGTTTAAGTAAACAATTCGGTGAGTCGCTTTGGCTTTTCCGTCGCGGAAAAACGCGGGTTCCCATTCCGATATATTCAACCTACATAACTAAAAACCCGCATTAAACGGAGAGGTTACCTTTTGAAAGCAATTTTTCTCGTGATAAATGGAGGGAATGCCTTTGATGTAAAAAAGACGGTTTCTCCTGACGTTGAACTAAAATCAATGTCGACAAAAACAGACTTTTGTTCTTTGAAAAGGAGAAACCGTAATGACATTGTACATCGGAGTTGATTTTCATCCTCATCAACAGACGGTCTGTTTGGGGGATACGGTAACTGGAGAAACGCGGACAATCGATCTCAAGCACGATCTTGAGAGAGTTCGCGAGTTTTACACATCGCTTCCCGAACCTGCGGTAATTGGGGTCGAGGCTTCGGCCAAGGCCCATTGGTTCGAGAACATGCTCACAGACACAGGTCATAAGCTATTTGTCGGCAATCCGGTTTTGATAAGAAAACGAGCCACGTCGCGGCACAAGAACGACCGCCGGAATGCCCAGTTGATACTCGAACTGTTGATGCGAGGCGAGTTTCCGGCCCTTTGGCGAAGGAAGCGATCAAGCGACCAGGTGCTTGAGATACTTCGGCTTCGGCAGAGTCTGGTCGGGCAGCGAACGCAGGTTTACAACCGTCTTCAGGCGATGGCACACAACGTCGGGCTGCCGAAGGGGCGAATGAGAACGGCCGCATACCAGGCCGTGCTCAAAGCGTTGGAGATGGACGAAGCCGGAGCGTTGGGCCGTTCGCAGTTATTCTCACTGCTCGAACATCTGAACACTCAGATCAGAGAGTTTGAGACGTGGCTGCGGGCAAAGGCGGAAGCCCAAAGCCAAGTGCAGTTGCTGCTCACGCAGAGAGGGGTCGGTTACCTGAGTGCCCTTGCGACTCTCCATACGCTCGGCGACGTATCTCGCTTTACGAGACTGGCGAAGCAGGTCACCGGCTTTGTCGGACTCGACCCGCTGGAACGTTCGAGTGCCGGCAAGGTACGCTTCGGATCGATCAGCAAGGCCGGATCGCCACTGCTCCGGTATCAGCTCGGTATGTCGGCTCTGATCGCCACCCGCTTTGACTCGAAACTCAAGAGTTTCTACAAACGGCTGGCAAAGAAGAAACCGAAGCCGGTAGCCAAAACCGCTACCGCCCGAAAGCTTCTGGTCAAACTCGCGATAATGCTGCGTGATAATATCACCGCAGACGAGTTCGACCAGCGTGGCCGCACAGTTGGCAATGCCCGTAAGACGCAGGGTCTGCAATGACCGTACTTTGATTGGGCCAGCCAACCTTCTTCCAGCCTTATGGGGAAGAAGCGCGGATCCAAACATCATGGGCAATAAGATGATAAAAAATATCACCTTCACCG
>JBOGOW010000047.1:0-6733 GCA_050748285.1 Pyrinomonadaceae bacterium | reverse complement strand
GATGCCCGAAGAGATGAATGAGTGAGCCACTTTCGGCTACTACTCGACGAGTCCGAACCACGAAAAACTCGGACAAAGCCAAGACTTAAGAATGCCTCCGGCGGCCCCTTCGCGGGGTGCGGTGGGAGACATCATAAGAAAAGAAGTGAACAAATCTGTTATTTGTCAAAGATCAAAAAGGAACCAGTCGCCTCCCGGCGACCCACTAGAACTCTGCCTTGACAACGGCTCCGTCTTTAGAGATGCGTCTTTTATTATTTATGTCCACGAAGTGCTCAGTAACGGCACCTCCCGGACGACCGATATATCGGTAACTTCACTTTCATCCGGCTCGACCAACCATCCGGGCAGTTCTGCCGGTTTTTCTTTTATAAAAGCGTTGAAATCACTCTGCAATTCGGGCAGAAAACTTATATCGGTGGACGCCGGGGGATACAAGGCAAGGATCGGTTCAAGATAAGCTGTCGTGGACTCGTCTGGAAGAAAGAATCGCTGCTTTCCGTGCTGGACGATATTGACGAGCCCCATCTCTCGAAACTCCTTGATCTGTTCAAAGGTCGATGGGCAAACCTCAGTAAGTAAACGTCCCTGAAACCGCGCCGTTCGGATATTGATGTCGCCGGTCAGACTCACCGTATTGTTCTCGAAGTCAACTACACGAAGAATTTCAGCCGCCGTAGTGGGAATGTCAGAGCGAAGCCCGAAATGACGGCGGATGTCGCCGATCCATTCGGATGCGATATTGACGCCCACAAGACGCGTCCCGTCGTCAGTTGTCGTCCTGACGATATTCAGGGCGTCGTGACTGAGCGTTTTGAGATATTTCCAGATCGGCAGCAAAGCTCCGCTAAGCAGGTGAACTGTCCGCTGCTCAAACGGAGCGATCTTTGATTCTTCATTAAGCCACCACATTTCCGCTCTGCTTTTCGGAACTACCCGGTACTTCTGATTCAGCTCATTCTCGCGAACATACGAGATGTTCCTTCCGGAAGGTTTCGAGATCGAGTACATCTGATATCTCTCACCCGTCTCAGGGTCGGTATGTGAAAGCGTACGGCGAACAGCAACGAACGAACCGTCGCTGCGATGCTGAAAGAATTGATGGATGTCGCTGGCGGCAAGTTCTCTGAACTTCGCCGGGGTCGGTGCTACTTTAAGGTTAAGCTTGTAATAGACGGTCTTAGCACCGGTAAGGGCATCCGAATGCATTATCTGTGGTGGTTCGGCTATCTCGACAGAAGCTGCTTTAAGATCTTCCATTCCGTCATCCAGTTTCCCTTTCTGTTTGAGGTATTCGATCGTTTCCAAAAACGTCGAGTAGAAATAATCGAACAACGCATTCTGCCGATCCACCTCGAGCGACAGTAACCGGTTCAGAAATCTCGGGATATTTGTCTTCTCGCTGTCCGATACCACTTCACCATCGTCGGTATTTCTTATGAGACCCATGTCTCTAAGAGCCTGTTCAGGATCTTCGATACCTTCGATCTCGCGACCTCGCATGATACTCGTTAGAACGACATTCAATGCGGATCGGCCTTCTTTCGATTCCAGATTGTATTTGTCTAGATTGCCTGCCTTTTCCGCACGCCGGTCGCCTTTTGTGAGCGCGCCCATGTTTCCAAGTCTTCGGGCGATCGTAGCCGAGAATCGTTTCTCACCTCCCAGTTCTGTGAATACCAGCAAGTAAACGGGAGGCGCGACCTGTCCCGTGCGATGCGTCCGGCCGAAGTCTTGGATCTGCTTATCCGCCGACCATTTTAGTTCAGCGGCAATGTGGAGACGCCTTTGCTTGTTGCCCACCTGCTTTCCGGCGTGAAGGCTGTCGCCGGTCGAAGCGACTTCGGACATGATCGCGATGCGTTTATCACCATTCTGGAAAGCGTTCTTCTCGTGAAGATTAAGAAGCTTTGATGGCACTCCCGGAAGTTGCCGGGGGCGGTATTCGAGAGTTCCCGAACTCGTACGTATCAGCCGTTTCTTTCGCCCGGTCATCTCGGCAATATTCTCGACGCCGAAATAGTTCACCAGTTGATCGAGCGGATGCTCCGGAACTTCGAGAACCGAGAGCTTATCGAGCAACTCGGCCCTAAGCTGTAATGCCGCACGGCTCTCAACTTGACTCCCGTTCTGATCGAGGACGGGAATATATTCGATTGTTCCGCTGTAAGGATTTGTTCGCTCCTGGAAACAAGTTGTGGGAAAGCAGTTGGCGACAAGTCTTGTCAGCGTTTCACGTGGGCTGAAATCAAGGCTTTCGATAGCCTCATCCTGATCGGCTGCTCTTCCGATCTGTTTCTTTGTCTGGCTCTCCCCCGTACCTGTTATTGAAACAACAATAGACTCTTGCCGCCCGAGAGCATCTTCGATCTCGCGAATAAGGGTTGGGACCTTGAAAGCTGTGATCAGATTTCTGAAGCATCGCTGATGCTCAGCCCAGAACTGATTAACGGCTTGGGCTCGCGTCGCCTTGCCTGAATTAGTGAGATCTAAAGCGCGATGAATATTCCTGAAAACCTCCTGCCAACCCTGGGCCATATTGTCGTACATTTGCCGCTGAGAAGGCGTGAGCCAGTGAGTTACCTCACGGAACTCGACCGCGAGGCCGGATTCGGGATCTGTTCCCATACTCAAGTTTCCGCAAAGATATCGGCCCATTGCTTTCAGGTCACGGCAGACCATTTCTAGCGCACCGATGCCGCCCGACTCGATTTCTTCGGCAAACTGCCCGAATCCCAGTGGGAAATTCGTTCGTTCCCCCCAAAGTCCAAGCTTCGACATATACGCGAGATGTCTTACTTCGCCCGCAGATGTGGCTGATGAGTATACGACCCGAAGGTCGGGGAACTTGACAGGATCCTGGATCTCAAGGACTGCAGCTCCTGTTTGGGTAGACTTTCCGCGATCGTCAGCAAAGGCATACTTGGCCTTATGTCCTTCGTCAAAGATGACGACTCCATCGCTTCCGAGCCAGCGGGTCAGCTGATCAATGCGACGATTGCCTGACCTCGATCGAGCTATCAATGAGCGGTAGGTGCAGAACACGATACCGTCGCCGAATGCGATCTCGCCATCCGTCGGAAAGTCGTTTATGAGTTTAATCGGCGGACTAAGACCGAGCCGCTGAAATTCGTCGGAAACGGCTTCGATCAGATCGGCTTTGACAGAGAACCAGACGGCACGTCTTCGGCCCTGAAACCAATTGTCTAGGATAACGCCAGCCAAAGTGGCGGTCTTTCCGGTTCCTGTGCCGTCCCCAATGCTTATTCCGGCGCGCGATCCGTCCGCGAGCCTTTGCCCGTGAGCCTGACCTGCATAGATGATCCTCTCTATCTGCATAGCCGATAACTTTCCGCCGGTACACAGTTCGCTGGGAAGGTAAGGACAGTAAGTAATTGGTGGTGGCTCGACATTCGCGAGGCCGGGCGGCTCGACGATCACACCCGGATGAGCGGCTCCGCCGACAATGTAACGCGGGACATATGCCGTTATTTGAGCTTCCGTGTCCAGCCCGGCTGTCTCAGTCGAAACTGCCGCCGCGGTTGCCGTGCCAGCGACTGAAATAGGCGCAGCTGTGCCCGCCGTCATTTGTCCTTGACTAGATAGCATTTTCTTCGTTGATCGATATTAAAGGCTTAGGAATTGAAACGTGGACGGACTGCTTTTAATCAACGTCGTAGCCGATGAAGTTTTCGTCGTTAATGAGCAGGTAATAGTAGCCGTTGCCACAGCCCGCGTATTCCAGCGATAAGAATCCGCGAAAGTCACCCGTCTCCGTGTCGAGATCGGTTTCGATCGAGATGTCGTACCCGGCGAACTTGGCCCAGCGGCCTGTGATGAACGTCCCGGCTAACTTGTTCCGGATCGATTCGCGAAGCCGTTCGATCTCAGTCGGATACTTCTTGGCGATCCGGTTCAGCGAGATCACCCTGCCGTCGATATTGTTTCCGGTCGTGATGTGCATCTCGTACAGAGTCTTCGGACGCAGGTTCTTGTTCGTTTCCCAGGAATTCGGCTCGACAACGTCCTTCCTCCACATATCGAAATCAGGAATTGCAAGGCAGTTCCGAATGAACGGATTCGTGAAACTCGCCGCGCCCGCCAGCTGCTTATACTTTTCGATGATGCGGTATTCTCGTATAAGCGTCTCTTCACCGGTGGGTGACGCCTTGGGAGATATGAACTGCGTGTAGCGTGCAAGATCGGATTCGTGAAGACAGAATCCGCGTCGGCTGCTACGCGGTTTAAAACGGCACAAGCTGCCACCATCCGAAATAAAGAATCGATCTTTCTTGCCGTTAGCTTCGACGGCTCCAGTGATCGCTCCGTTTTTGACGGCTTCGTGAAGTTCCCGGTAATTCATATTTATTCGGATCCGGTCGTCTCGAATGCTTCTTCGAGGTTGTCGAAACTTTGCTCGTGGTCACACAGGGCCCCGCCTTCCTGCTCGTCGGCGGAGAATTTGCGACCGAGGATCAAAGTAACGCCTACGGTTGTGCCGTTGCGATAGTATTCGCGACCGGGAAGACTGATAGATCGGGTGATTCGAATGCCGGGGAACATCGAAGCCCAAAACCGCCTTCCCGAAACGCTTCCGGGCGATCCTCCTTCGCCGAGGATGACCGCGAACCGCGCTCCGGTCGTGAGTCTTCGAAGTGCGGACTCGACATGTCGAAACCCGAACATCCTTTTGTTCCGCTCCACACGGCCACCGCTAGACGAGAATGGCGGATTGATCAAAAGAACATTGGGGGCGATTGTCTCCGGCAAAACGTCATCGATGAATTCGGCATCATGACCGGTCGGATCGAGCCCTATAAGTCTGGCAAGTTGCCTTCTCCTTGGATCTATTTCGTTCGTTACGACAGTTGCTCCGGCCGCCCGGGCCCATGCTGCGAGACTGCCCGTGCCGCAAGACGGTTCGAGCACGATATCGCTGGCGCTCAGGTTCAATAGATATGCGGCAAGGTATGCATTGGGAGCGGGCGTTGAAAACTGCTGATAGGTCACCTGCGTAGCACTCCGCCACGATTGAGTCGGCAGACTTTGTTGCAGCGGTCTTAGTAGGTCGATGCACGCGGTACCAGGATCGTCTGAAGACAACAGTTGTTTTCCGTACTTTGTGGCTACGAGATAGTTAAGTGCGGTTTCCCCGATCTCATGACAAAGATGCGGATCGGTCGCGAAGCCATCGACACTGCAATCCCCACAGATTGCCAGCAGATCGCGATTATTCAACTTTCTGCCCGAATCAATGATCGCGGCGATATGTTTGATCAGGTCTAAAGGAATACCTGAGTGTTCGTCCTGAGACTGGCCCATCGTGCTAACTGCCAGCCGCTTGTTTATTCCCTACGCGAGTGATAGTTGACGAACCCCTTTTTCCAGACATTCCGGGGTTAGGCATTTGAGCCATTCGGCGACGGTAAGATATTCCATCCAAGCGCCCGCGAGCAGTGCCTCGTCAATTCCCTTAAAGCTCCGGTCCCAAGCAAGAATGCGCACGTCGTCGCCGTAGCCGAAACAGTTCTGATCTGCATAGCGGAGTTTTACTAACGATGCCAGTGCCCGCGAAACGTGAGGGTTTGTAAAGCTATCGAGGTCAAATGCGATCTCCAATGATCTTCTCCGGGCTGTCTCAACGATCTCACGATGGGAGGTTGCAACGCCACTGTTTCCTACTACGTATTTGTCAGAAAAGAATCTCTGGGCCGTCGCGGCTTTCAAGGCACCTTCCGTGATCATTACTGGCCTGTGTAGCCGCGTAGCGGGATCGGCATGGTGCAAGGGGGCTCCCGGGCCGCAGCCATTTCTTTCGTTTACCGATGAGAGCCAGACATAGCGTCCGGATCTATTCGGCACATAGCGCATAAATCGTATCTGGCAGGACTGTATCAGACCGTCAGGACTCACGAAAGGGATTAGCATCAGATCATCGACGGAGTCGCACTCGCTCCATAGTCGAAGCGATCCGTTAGAATCCCGCCAGAACCCGGGTATCCCTGCGAACGACACATTCCTTCCTTCTTTTGCCAAGGCCTCGACGATCCGCTCGGTCAGTGCCCGCCGCTCATTTACTGTTCGCGGCAGACAGCCGTATTGAGAAAGATTGTCGATATTTCTCGCCAATAGTCCGCCTCGCGCGTTCACTATTTCGCAGTTGAACGATGCGGGAGACATCTCGATCAACTTTCGATAGACCTTGTCACGGATCTCGAGCGAGGCCATCGCATTTGAGACGCGGGTTTTCGGGCGTTTTGGAGATTGAAGCAAGCTGCGACGGAGATTGATGTCAAATCCCCTTCCATCGCGGTAGTAGACTCCCCATCCGTATCGGCTGATACGATCGGCCTCAAGAGTGGAACGGGCGCAGAATGAGATCATTTCACTGGTGGTAACGCTACACCAGGAGGTCTTTCCACAAATGATACACGGACGCTTTTTCGAGACTCGTCTATAGCCTATTGCAGCCATCTTGGTGGATTATCTCCGTTCCTCCACCGCCTGTCCGCCGCCTATTTTAGCAGGATTACCGATAGGAACACACGATCCTCCGGCGCTAGTTGCCGATGAAGAATTTTTCGCAGAAGCAGTTCGTGAAACCTATTGTTGAGTAGTTTCCTATCAGTTATGTGTTTGTTCTTTTCTTTTCGTCAATTGACTCGTTTGTCACCTCATTCAAGTCCTTGTAGGAAATATTCTTGCCTCTCAGCTTAATGAGAGAGTTCCAGCG
>JBOGOW010000046.1:0-15310 GCA_050748285.1 Pyrinomonadaceae bacterium | reverse complement strand
CGGCGACTCCCAGGCTGTTCTCAAATCGGCAAGGACGGGCTCGATCTTTGCAAACACCATATAGTGCTCGCCGACCGTTTCGTTAAATAAATCGGCGTCGATCGCGCCATGATTTACCAGCGCCGCTGCCATATCCCAATAGGACGAGACCATTCTTAGATAGCCGCCGACCTCGGGGTCCATCATTGTTTGTCCGTATTCCTCGGCATTTGTCGGGTTGAAACCGAACATCCAGTCGCGTGCTTTTCTCATCGTCGCCTCGCGGCGCAGATCGTAAAGTTTAAGTATCAAATCCGCAGATTCAACTTTGCTCATAGTAAATTTACCTCCAAAAAAATATGTATGAGCAGTTTATTCCGCCCGTCGCCGAGTGTCAAACCTAACGGCAAGAGTTAGGATAAATGTAAGATGAATGAGTCAATCTCAGCATTTCTCCATGAACGCATCGATGCCGGCGATTTTCCGTCCGCCGTTTATTTAGTTGCGGAAAAAGGTGAAATTGTCTTTCAAGATGCACTTGGCTACGCTGTCGTCGAGCCGGAACGTATCGAGGCAAGACTCGATACGATCTATGATTTGGCGAGTTTGACGAAGGTGTTGGTTACGGGGTTGATTACGGTTCAACGCATCGAAGATGGAGAATTACAACTTGATACAACGATTGGTGACATCCTTCCGGATTTTCAAACCGGAGCAAATTCAAAGCTAAATATTCGACACCTAGCCACACATACATCTGGACTACCTGGGTGGAAGCCTCTATATTTCATCGCAAAGACTCGTCTCGGCATAGGAAAATCGATCGCAGACTTAGCATCCGATGTGAAAGATCAGAACGTCGAGTACAGTGATCTTAACTTTGTTGCCTTGGCATACATCGCACAGGAGAAGGGACATCGAATTGATATTGTGTTTGGTTATAAGGTATGTGAAGAGCTGAATTTGACACACACTAGCTTTAATCCATTTACAGAGCCGTGGCAACGCCTATTGGGCCGAGCCGGGATTGCGGCGAACGAGAATGGAAACGAGTATGAAATGCAAATGTGCATTGAAAAAGGTTACCTAGATCCCGATGTAAAGAACCCAGTCGCTACCGCTCCCGGTTCTGACATGCTTCGCACTGAAACGATCTGGGGCGAGGTTCATGATGGGAATGCATATTTTATGGGCGGTGTTGCGGGGCATGCTGGATTGTTTTCGACTGCGGAAGAGGTTTTTAAGATCGCATTGCAGTTTTTGCCGCGTTACACACAGCTTTTGAAACCGGAAACCTGCAAGCTGTTTCGAACTAATTTTACCGAGGGCTTGAACGAAGACCGGTCGTTCGCATTTCAGCTTGCATCGACAAAAGATTCGACCGCCGGAACCAAAATGTCCCCCGAAAGTTTTGGGCATAATGGGTTTACGGGCACGAGCCTTTGGATCGACCCTGTAAAGGAGCGCATTTTCGTTTTGCTAACCAATCGAACTCACATGAAAAAACCGCCGTTCGTAAACATCAATTCGGTTCGCCGCCGATTCCACGACCTCGCTATCGAAGCGCTCGAATCAAGGTGAACCGCACAACCATGAGTAATGGACTAAAGTTGAGATGTCAGGTTTCTTCTTTGTGTCCTCCGATAAGTTTCCTCGGTGGTCTCTGTGTTTAGTGGGTTTTTCAACACAGAGTTCACAAAGCAAAGCTCACAGAGTTCACAAAGAAAAAATCCTAATAGCTGACGCCGCTGAAACAGTCCGCTACGAAATAGTGCAGCGTCGGAACAAAAAATAATACAACGCTTTCAACTATGTCATAATCAAATCAACGCTTTCCCCAAAGTAACTCGAACCGGAGAATATCGATGAATAGATTTTTGCTTGCTGTCGCATGCTTTGGGGTTATTGGCTTGCCTGTTTTTGGACAATCGTCGCGTCCGCGCGTGGCGGCAACGCCGACACCGAAGGCACCGACGATAAAGAACGACAATCAGACACAAACCGATCAGCGCGGTGCGCCGGTTTTGGTCGGCGACAAATCACGTCAGCAAACTGAAACGAAATCAAAAGCCACGGACATCAAAGATGAAGACGATGTTATCCGCGTCGAAACAAATCTCGTAACGATGCCGGTTTCGGTTCTCGACCGCGACGGCAGATTTATCTCCGGTCTTCAGCAGCGGGATTTCAAGATTTTCGAAAACGGCGTCGAGCAAAAGGTCGATTATTTTCAGTCGGTCGAACAGCCGTTTACGGTCGTTTTGATGATCGACGTAAGCCCTTCGACCAGATATCAGATAGATCAAATTCACGAAGCGGCGATCACATTTGTAAATCAACTGCGCCAGAATGACCGCGTGATGGTAGTTACTTTCGATGACAAGATCCACGTACTTACATATCCGACGAGCGACCGTTATCAACTTCGGCGAGCTATATTGACCGCGGAATTCGGCGACGGAACAAGCCTTTACGAGGCGGTCGATCACGTCCTTAATCGCGAGCTAAATCGAATTGAGGGCAGAAAGGCGATCGTACTTTTTACCGACGGCGTCGATACGACATCGCGGCATGCCGGTTTTGAAAGCACGCTTCAGGATGCTGAGGAAACCGATGTTTTGATCTATCCGATCAGGTACGACACGCAGCAAGACGGCTTTGGCGGTTGGGGCGGCGGTTCGCAAAGCAGACGTGGCGGACGTAATTCCGGCGGTGGAATTTTCGACGTACTGCTTGGAACGATATTCGGCGGCGTTATCCAGAATATGCCGCAGGGCGGGAACGGCGGCGGTCGCAATGTTTATGAAATGGGGCAGCGGTATCTGGAACAGCTTGCTCAAAACAGCGGCGGACGAAAATTTGAGGCCGATACGCTGTTCAATCTCGAAGCCTCGTTCTCGGGCATAGCCGAAGAGCTTCGAAGGCAGTATTCGCTCGGGTATTATCCGGAAAATATCGGGCAGGTCGGCGACCGAAAACAGATCTCGATACGCGTGATGCGGCCGAACGTCGTTGTTCGCGCGAAAAACAGCTACATTGTCGGCCGCGGGTCGGGTCAAGTTGCAGGAACTTAATAGGGACCTTTGAAAAACCTCGAAATCATCAATATTCTTTTAATCCGAGCCGCGAAGCGGCCAAGAGATAGTAGCCGGACGTGAAACGTCTGGTATTCGGCCATTCTCGTTTCCCGCACTGAAAGTGCGGAACGAAAGAGATTAACGCATCTTCAATGCGTGTTGGCGGTTTCAAGTTGTCCAGAGGTTTCACCTCTGGCTACTTTCTTGCGGGCCGCTTCGCGGCCCAGACGGGAGCTGTTCGAGAAGGTTTTTCAAAGTCCCTAATATTGAACCGCATCGTTCGAGTGCTGTACTCTCAAACCTCGGTTCCATCTTTGATATACGCGCCTTTTGGAATGATTATTATCCCTTCGCGGATGTAATACGACCGATTCGGCGCGTCGAAATTTGAAACGCCTTCCTCATTGAGCAGCTTTACATCTTTGCCGATTCGCACGTTCTTATCGATTATCGCCCGGCGGATCAGCGTGTTTCGCCCGATGCCGATGCTCGGGCGGCCGGAATTGATGTTGTCCTGCATTTCTTCAATGCGTTCGTAATAATCCGAACCCATAAGTATCGAATTTTCGATCCGAACGCCGGTATCGATGCGGCTTCGCAGCCCGATGATCGACCGCCGTGCATGAACGCCGTTTAGTATGCAGCCCTCGCTAACCATCGAATTGTCGATGTCGCAATCCTGCAGCTTTGACGGCGGTAGGTAGCGGCTGCGTGTGTAAATCGGCGCCTCGGTGTCAAAAAAATTGAATTTCGGGAGCGGCGATGCGAGGTCGAGATTCGCATCGAAAAATGCCCGTATCGTCCCGATGTCTTCCCAATATTCGTTAAACAGAAATGCCTGGACATTGTAACTTCCGATCGCCGCGGGGATTACCTCGCCGCCGAAATCGACCGCCGACACATTGGCCTCGAGTATCTCGATAAGTTTCGCGTAATCGAACACATAAATACCCATTGATGCGAGATACGGTCTTTCGACAGCTTCAATTTCCGATAGACCGAAGTTTGTAGTATCGACCCGCATTGCTTCGAGATCATCGCCTTTTGGTTTCTCTTTGAACTCGACGATCTTGCCGTCGGCGTCGGTTTTTAACAGCCCGAATCCTTCGGCGTCACTTGCGGTCGCGGGGATAACCGAGATCGTAACGTCGGCGTTCGTTTCATAATGGCGGGCCAGGAATTTGCGGTAGTCCATCCGATAAAGATGGTCGCCGGAAAGTATGAGCAGCGTCTTGACGTTCCAATCGCGGAGGTGCGGAAGTATCTGCCGAACGGCGTCCGCAGTGCCCTGAAACCATTCGAGATTATCTTTCGTCTGCTCAGCCGCCAGTATTTCGACAAACCCCGAAGAGAATGTCGAAAAACGATACGTCTGTGATATATGACGATTTAGCGAGGCCGAATTATATTGCGTCAAAACAAAAATTTGCGTGACGTCCGAATTGATGCAATTCGAAACTGGCACGTCGATCAGACGATATTTTCCGCCAAGCGGCACCGCCGGTTTCGACCGTTCGCGCGTAAGCGGAAACAGTCGCGAACCAGCACCGCCGCCTAAAATTACCGCAACAACATTCTTGCCTTCGGACATATTGAACTCAATGATAAATGATTAAAGCGAAATGAGAAATCTATTTTGCATTTTTCAGTTTTCACTTATCATTAGAGTTGTGTGGTATTGGACAAAAGTTTTATTTCTGATTCTCGCCGGGGCGATCGGCATTTGGCTTTTGTATGAGCTGATAACGTTCCCGAGCATATCGAGTCTGCGAACCGAGAACCCGACGACGACCTCGATGATCGAATACCGGCTTTCCGAGGCGCGTGCAGATGGCAAAGAGGAACGCAAATTCATGATCTGGACGCCGATCGAGCAGATCTCGCCGCACTTACAGCGGGCGGTGCTTGCCGGCGAGGATTCGCGATTTTTTAAGCATAACGGGTTCGATTGGGAAGCGATACAAAAGGCTTGGGACGAGGCAGTAAAGGAAGGCGAAAAAGAAGCTCGTGAAGATTGTGAGGCCGAGGCGAAAGCGAATGGCACGCCGAAAGCCGACTGCAAGCCGAGCGACGACGATTGGATACCGCCGATGCCGAGTTTCAAACGCGGTGCCTCGACCATTACGCAGCAGCTTGCAAAAAATCTATATCTTTCCGAGGACCGCAACTTTCTGCGAAAGGGAAGGGAAGCTTTATACACATACTTCCTCGAACGAAATCTTTCGAAAAAGCGAATCCTGGAAATTTATCTGAATGTGATCGAATGGGGCGACGGCATTTACGGTGCCGAAGCCGCCGCGCGAACTTATTTCAAAAAATCGGCGTCGGATTTGACGCGTGAGGAAGCCGCATTTCTCGCCGCAATGATCCCGTCGCCGCTAAATGTTTTCAATCCGCAAAAGAACCGCAAACGCGTCGTCCGACGCCAGCGCATTTTGATGAAATATATGAACGGGATGAAGCTGGATTATTGACTTCGCAGCAAGTTTTGCCCACTAAATGACACGAAAAAACACGAAAATCACTTGACGATATTTCGTGTTTTTTCGTGTCATTTAGTGGATAAAATCTTGTTGTCGAACTTTACTCCTCTTCCTCGTCGGCGCCGTTTGCTAGCAGCGATGCGCTTGTAACGAGATCGTCGCCGCCACATTTTATAAGTGTGACGCCTTGAGCGCTTCGACCCGTTTCGCGGATCTTGTCCACACCAAGCCGAATCAGTTTCGCCTGTTGGGTGATTATCATTATCTCGCTGTCGTCATCCACAGGAAACGCCGCGACGACCTTGCCGGTTTTTTCGGTCGTTTTCATATTGATAACGCCGATGCCGCCGCGTTTTATAAGGCGATAACTCGAAACCTGCGTCTGCTTGCCGAAGCCCTGTTCAGAAACCGACAAGATTCGCTCAGTTCCTTCCTGAGAAACCGAACATACGGAAACGACGTAATCGCCCTTGCGAAGATTTACGCCCTTTACGCCGCGCGTCGCGCGTCCCATCGGGCGCACATCGCTTTCGTTAAATTTGACGGCCATGCCATTGTGGGTTGCGATGAATATCTGCTGTTTGCCATCGGTTCGGATCACTTCGAGCAGCTCATCGCCGTCGTCGATGTTTATCGCGTTGATACCGGTTACACGGATATTTTGATAATCGGCAAGTGAGGACTTCTTGATAACGCCGTGCCGCGTAACCATCGTCAAATAGACTTCCTCTTCGAAATCGCGGACTGCCATCACGGCAACGAGTTTACGTTCCATCGATATCTGAACAAGATTGACGACCGCTTTCCCGCGCGCTGCCGGAGCAGCTTCGGGAATTTCGTGAACCTTGATCTTATAGACCTGGCCGTCGTCGGTGAAGATCATAAGGTAAGCGTGCGTCGAAGCAACAAAGAGATGTTCGATGAAATCTTCGTTCTTCGCCGTCGCACCAAGCCTGCCTTTTCCGCCGCGGCCTTGCCGGGAATAGGTCGAAACCGGTGTGCGTTTGATATAGCCGGCTTTCGAAACTGTGATCGCGACGTCTTCGTCTTTTATCAGGTCTTCGATCGTCAGTTCGACATCTGCATCGACGATCGTCGTTTTTCTTGCGTCGCCAAAAACTCGTTTTGCTTCCTCCAATTCATCGGCTATCACCTGTCTCAGAACGGGTTCGTTTTGAAGAATATTTTCGAGCTCGGCGATGTGTTTGATGATCTGCTCGTATTCGTCGAGTATCTTTTGGCGTTCGAGAGCCGACAGCCTTCGAAGCTGAAGATCAAGAATCGCCTGTGCCTGAATATCGGAAAATTCGAGGCCGCCGATGACTTTGCGAAGTTCCTTAAGAAATGCGTCTTCGGGTTTTCCGCCGGTAATGCCGCGCCATTTTTTTACTTCGTCGAGCGTATCGAATTTCGCAGTCAGCCAGGATTTTGCCTCATCGACAGATCTGGAATTTCGAATAAGCGGGATGATGTAATCGAGCGCATCGATGGCCTTATTCAAGCCTTCCAAAATATGAGCGCGAGCCTGAGCTTTGCGAAGTTC
This sequence comes from Pyrinomonadaceae bacterium, assembly GCA_050748285.1. GTDB lineage: Bacteria > Acidobacteriota > Blastocatellia > Pyrinomonadales > Pyrinomonadaceae > OLB17. The sequence continues at coordinate 8,228 of JBOGOW010000046.1, read as the reverse complement.
GAATTCGGTGCGACGACGAACGACCTCGCGTCTGAATTCGATAAAATGCTCGAGCATTTCCTTCAAATTCAGCACACGCGGCTGTCCGTTGACGATAGCGATATTAATGATCCCGAACGACGCCTGAAGCGCGGTCAACTTATAAAGTTTGTTAAGGACGACCTGTGCGATAGCGTCGCGTTTTAGTTCGACGACGATCCGCATTCCTTCGCGGTTCGATTCATCGCGCACCTCCGAAATGCCCTCAAGCCGTTTCTCATGGATCAGCTCGGATATTTTTTCGAGCAGTCTGGCTTTATTTACTTGATACGGAATCTCAGTAACGACTATCGCGTCTTTTTCGCGTTCACCGCGACCTATACGGTCGATTGCCGCTTTTGCACGCATCTGAATCACGCCGCGTCCTTCGCGATATGCGCGGTGAATTTCTTCGCGCCCGTAGATAAATCCGCCGGTCGGAAAATCCGGCCCCGGCACGATCTTTATCAATTCATCTATCGAGGTCGTCGGTTTCTCGAGCAGTGTTAGTGTCGCAGTTAGTATCTCGGTGATGTTGTGCGGCGGGATCTTTGTCGCCATGCCGACCGCGATTCCCTCTGAGCCATTTAAAAGAAGCAGCGGCAATTTTGTCGGGAGAACTTTCGGCTCCTGAAGCGTTTCGTCGTAATTCGGCTGAAAATCAACCGTCTCTTTTTCAATATCGGCAAGGACTTCATTAGTGAGCTTTTCGAGGCGAACTTCCGTGTAACGCATTGCCGCCGGATTATCGCCATCGACCGAACCAAAATTTCCCTGACCGTCGATCAGCGTGTATCGCATCGAGAAATCCTGAGCCATTCGAACGATCGAATCATAGATCGCCGAATCGCCGTGCGGGTGATATTTACCCATCACGTCGCCGACCGCGCGAGCAGATTTGCGATAACCCTTGTTTGAGGTGTTTCCGGCCTCGTACATTCCGTAAAGAATGCGACGATGCACCGGTTTCAGCCCGTCGCGGACGTCCGGCAGGGCACGGCCGATGATGACGGACATTGCGTAATCGAGGTACGAACGCCGCATCTCGTCATCGATGTTAATTTGGTCTCTTTCTAGTATTGAATCCATTAAAGTTATCGGAAAATCGCGTTAAAACCCGAAAGTTTTCATGTGAGGATATATTTTGGTCAGCGCGCAAGAAAAAACTATGGAAAAAATCTCCACTTGATGTTATATTATTTTACTAGCGGTTAAGCGTAACCGCAACCGCACGGCTCCCTATACCGCTCGCAAATCCACAACGGATCAATTCGATTGTATGGAAACTCTCGAAACGGGAACTATCTGTCAATATGTCTTCGACCACCACTGAACAAGAAAACCGCCGAATCCAGCGTTATGCGCTGGCCCTGCCGACACGCATCGAGGTCAAAGTCGATGTAAGGAGTTCCTGGAACGAGATAACCCGGCTCGAGGATATTTCCGCGTTCGGAGCGGCATTCAAGCTGAAGCGGCCTGTAAAACGCGGGCGTTTGATGATGGTAAGCTTGCCGATGCCGCGACAATTGAGGTGCTATGACTATCTCGAACCGCAATATCGTATTTGGGGAATTGTGCGAAGGTGTATAGCTTTAGGCGACAATCCCGGCGCACAATTGTATGCCGTTGGCGTTGCTTTTATCGGGAAAAATCCGCCTCAGGCATATCTCGATAATCCGGCAAAGCTTTACGACATTACCGGTCGTGATGACGGCGGTTTGTGGCAGCTTTGCGAGATGGACGTCAATTCGGACGAGTCCGACCTTCCCTACGAAATTCGAAAGCAAACACGATTTGCGATTCCCGAATCGCTTCTGATCGAACTGCTGGATGAGAACGGTGATGTTGCTGCAAGCGAGGTTTCAGTAACCGAGAATATAAGCCTCGGCGGTGCGGCGGTATTTACGTCTTTTAACGTCGTGGTCGGTACATTCCTTCGCGTGGTGAGCGAACAGCATAATCTTTCGATCATCTCAGTCGTTCGCGGAAAACGCGTCGGCCCCGACGGTATCCCGCGCCTTCATCTTGAATTTATTGACAGCCTGTTTCCGTTGGACGGAATTGCCTCATAATCCCAGCAGGAACCTTTACGGACAAAATTTTTTCTTAGATCTGCACTTGATCGATCGGAGTTGCATATGTCAACAAAAACAAAGACACGCCCTGCAAAAAGCAAAACAGCTTACGAAAATGAAGTCGCCGAAGAAACCGCTATCTTTGCGATCATCAACGGCATCGATGGCGAAGGCGAACCGTGGAAAGAAGCCGCAGACGTGATCAATTTTACGTCAAGTGGCATCGGTTTCAATATGTCTCGGCAATGCAGCGTCGGCACGCTTATTTCGTTGATGCTTAATTTCCCGTCGCATTTGCGGTCGTACGATCATGACGAGGAATTTTATCGGGTATGGGGCCTTGTTCAGCACTGCCATTCGATCTCAAAAGATGACGATGAGACACACCAATTGGGCGTCGCTTTCGTCGGCAGCGACCCGCCGTCTTCATACGCCGGCAACCCGATGCAGAATTATCGTATTTGCGGAATGGCGGATGACGGACTTTGGATCGTTACCGAATCGAAGACCAGATTTGTGCAGCGCAGAGAGCTCAGACATTGGAAAAAGATACGACCGTATCTTGCGTTGATAGACAACCGTCGGGAAACGATCGGCGGCGAATGGGCAACCACGGAAAATATCAGCAAGGGCGGTGCAGCGGTAATCACCGGTCTAGAGCTCAATGTAGGCGATCGGGTAAAGTTCATTAGCGAGGATTACGATTTCTCCGGTCTGGCGGTCGTATGCAATTCGCATGCACGATCGGATGGTAAAATGCGGCTTAGTCTGGAATTCGTTGAAAACGAATTTCCAATAGATACCCTAAACAGCAGGAAATACGAATGATATAACCGACGGGACACTATGTCATTCTGCGTGCCAATCCGCAGTCATATCGCACCATATCGCAAGCCCTTTCCATTCACCGAACCGCGAATAGGCTTTCTCGATCTTTTTATCGGGACAAACTTTGCCGCGGTTGATTTTTTTATAGAATTGACCCCGCAGCCATGAATCGAGAGCGAGTCCATCGTATCGACCCAGCAGTTTAAGCAGATTTTCGGCGGCGTAATCGCCGATCCCTTTGATCGCCTTGATCTCTTTTTTGAGTTCCGCAGTAGGAAGACCCGAATTCAGCCAGGCTTCGGGATCGATCTTTCCGGTCGCGACCGATTCGGCCAGTTCGACAAAATACGGCGACCTGTAACCGGCACGAATCGTATTTCGATAAAAGCCTTCATTTTGGAGCGCCATCGCTTCTGCCGCAGGAAAAGCCGCAACGCCATTCGAGGTTCTTTCGCCAAGGGTTTCGACGATATTCGTAACCATATTCTTCGTCAATGCCCACGAACAGTTTGTCGTGCACAGCGTTTTCACCAAGTCCTCGAAAACGGTCGGCGAACGCAATAATCTTCCGGCGCCGGTTTTTGAGACCCAATGCAGACGGTCATGCCCGTCAACCGCTCGATAAAAATCTTCGATCGTGTCATCGAACCGAAGAATATGCCGCACCTGATCTTCGATACCGCTCGAATTTCTAACCGCAGATTCAAGCGAAATTTTCACGCCATTCGCCGCTTCGACTATATTTCCACCGATCGACCGACCGCTTTGAATGTCGCGGAATACGCACTCAAGCCGGTTTTCGGCATCGTCGAATCGAAATGGTGGCAAATCGTACCAACCGTGACTTTGGGCAGTCAGCCTGAAATTAAATCCGGTCGGTGAATTGAGAATTTTCGTTTTCCACATCTATAAAATAATACTGATCAGCAGGCCAGCATACAAATCTTTACATTTGTTCGTCTAAATCAGACAATATTGCGTCAAAGTATGGGTAAAAAATAAATGCCGAAGATCGAAAAAAAATAAATGTTTGCCTCCATTGATAATATGTGTAATATTGTAGGTGTAAAACATTGTTGAAGCCCACGAATTAAGACTTACCACATGATTTTCGATCGAAAGGATAATATTATTAGCAAGCCCACTTGGAGGAATTAAGTATGCCAACGTTGAAGACGCGACACGTATTTCGGCTGCCGACCGTAATCTTCGCTATTTCGATTTTCTGTTTTAGCGGGTTTGCCCAAATCGACCCCAACCCAAATTCGCCCGAACCGGTGCTGCTCACTAAGAATACGAGCGCCCGGGCGCTGGCATCGTCGGATTTGCGCTATCGTGATCCAAAGGAACTTGCACGCTCGAGTGACGAAGCGTTCATTCCGGGAACAAAGGTAGTTCTATATGCAACAAACTTTGCTTTTATGCGGGGTGAAGGTGCAAATTCTATCCGGGTTTACGGTGAAGATGAAAAAGGACGCCAATTCCGTTTTCCCGTGCTCGCGCTTGAACAAAGCAAATCCGATAATCCGGTCTATGCCATTACGATATTGCTTCAGGATGAGATCGGATACTGGCCGACGCCGGAAAACGGCGATCTGCTGGTTCATCTTACCTGGCGCGGGCTAACGAGCAACAAGGCGCTTCTAGGTTACGGCGATCCAGGCGGCTGGAAGGGCGAAACGAATATCGTCCCGGCACCTTTAAGTTCCGTTAGCAAAAAGTCGAATTTGTTGAGACGCGGCAGAACGAGCGGGTTCGGCAGCGGAAACGAAACCGAATTTGTCGGGTACCGATGGTCGGGCGACAGGTCGCGTTTCATTCAACAGGCGACGTTTGGCCAAACGCCGGCTTTGGACGAACGCATTCGCCGCAACGGCATTCGGCAATATTTGACGCAGCAATTCAACGCGGCATTCCCGTCCGCGAATAATCCCTATCCGGATATTCCGTTGAAAAATACGGATTCACAAAATGCTACGAACGGCTGCGGCCCGGCTCCGAACCCGACTACAGACCCATATCAAATCTGCATTCGCGATCATTATACGATGTATCCGATCCAGACATGGCACTTCCGCGAAGCCTTCTATGGCGAGCCGCAGCTTCGCCACAAGATCGCGTGGGCGCTTTCACAGATCTGGGTTATATCGGGCGTCAGCACGCAGCAGTCAAGCTGGATGATCGCCTATCACAAAAAGCTTTCAGAGAATGCTTTTGGCAACTATCGCCAGCTGATGAAAGACATAACGCTCAATCCGGGAATGGGAAATTACCTGGATATGATGCGGAGCACGAAAAATAATCCGAATGAAAACTATCCGCGTGAGATATTACAGCTTTTCACCACCGGACTGTTTTTATTGAATCAGGACGGAACCCGGCAGCTTGACGGCCAAAACAATCCGCTGCCGACTTATACGCAAACGGACATCAATAACTTCTCAAAGGTCTTTACAGGCTGGCGCGATTGTCGAACCGTAAGCGCGGCTTGTCCGAATCTGCTTCCCGGATTGGTTGATTATAAGGACCCGATGGAGTTCGTTCCCAATAACCACGATCTTACGGCAAAAACCTTGTTTAGTTATCCGGGATCGACAACGACAAATATTCCGGCGTGTCCCGCGCCCTGCACAAGTGCAACAGACCGAACTACCTACGCGAATAATTCGCTCGATCAAACGCTTGACAATATATTTTATCACCCGAACACCGGGCCATTTGTAAGCAAGCTGCTTATCCAGCATCTTGTTACCAGCGACCCGACGCCGGCGTACGTCGGTCGCGTCGCCGCTAAATTCAATAATAACGGACAGGGCGTTCGCGGCGATATGCAGGCTGTAATTCGACAGATACTGCTTGATCCGGAAGCACGCGGCGATCTAAAGACCGACCCGAATTACGGCAAGCTTCGCGAGCCGGTTCAGTTGATGACAAATATGATGAAAACGTTCGATGTCAAATCGTTCGATCTGACGCAGAACAGCGATGGAGCGGTTCAAAATCTCGCGACTACCCTGGCGCAGAATCCGTTCAATTCGCCGACCGTGTTCAATTATTATTCGGCGGAAAATGTCATTCCCGGAACAACCCTTCTCGGGCCGGAGTTCGGCATTATGACGACCGGAACCTCCATCGCACGAGCAAATTTTGCAAACACGATGGTTTACAGCCAACTAAGCGTAACCCGCGACCGGCCGCTGGGCACCAAGCTCGATTTTTCGGAAATGCAGGCGATAATGACTGCCGATCCGTCGGGCAATCAGCTTCTTGACGTGCTGAACCAGCGTATGATGCATAACCGGATGTCGTCTGCAATGAGGTCTGCAATTCTGCCTGCCCTTGCGGCGATTACAACCGGAACCAATATTCCATTAGCTCGTGCGCAGGCGGCGATCTATTTAGTCGCGACTTCGTCGCAATTCCAAATTCAGAGGTAACCACAAATGAGAGAATCAAGACGAGAATTTTTGAAGAAATCGGGCTGTGCTCTGGGTATGGCGACGCTAGCGACGCAGATGCAGCATTTCGGGATGATGAGCGCCCTGGCGCAAAAGGTTGACGAATCGGACGCCAAAACCGAGGGCGGAGCAAATTACAAGGCTCTCGTGCTCGTGTTTATGGCGGGCGGCGCGGACGGAAACAATATGGTGATACCCAATCACAACAGCGGCACGAGCCACACATACAATATGTATGCGGCGGCACGCTCGGCACAAGGGTTGGCGATCGCGCAAGGTTCGCTGCTGCCTTTCAACGTGCCTGCGATGGGCGGGCTTTCTTTCGGTTTTCATCCCTCGCTCGGGCCGGGTGCGACCAATGCGATCAATAACGGCATACACGAGCTTTGGGGACTTGGCAAACTTGCCGTTGTCACCAACGTCGGTTCGCTCGTAAGGCCGATGACGAAGGCTCAATATCAGAACAACACGATACAAAAACCGTATCAGCTTTTTTCGCATTCAGATCAAGTCTCGCAATATCAGACGAGCATCTCGAACACACAGTCGTTTACCGGCTGGGGCGGACGCATGTCCGATAAGATGACTGCGGGAAACAATCCGTCCGCGCTGATACCGACGATCACATCGATCAACGGTGCTCAGCTTTTCACTGCCGGTCAGATGACGCTTCCGATGGCCATTGCAGCAGCCAATAACACCGGAACACCTAATCTCGCTAATGTTTTAAATCCGCAGGGATTTTCGACCTCGACCGCGAATCAGGCAAGATTGGCCGCGTTCAACCAGCTCAGAACGGTTGACCTCGAATCAAATTACGTTGCGGCCGCCAGCAACGTTACCGATCTTGCTATATCGGCAAATACGGCCTTGCAAACCTCGCAGGAGGTAACGGCAACTTTTCCGAATACGAGCATCGGGCTGCAATTGAAACAGGTCGCCCGGCTCGTCAAAAAGCGCTTCGATCTAAACGTAAATCGACAGATCTTTTATTGCCAGATCGGCGGATGGGATACGCATAACGGACAGCTTGGAGATCAGGTAAACCTTTTCTCGCAGCTTGGACAGGCAATGCGTGCGTTTTATGACGAAATGGGTGTTCAGGGCGTCTCAAACGATGTTACGACATTTACGATGTCGGATTTTGGCAGAACGCTGAATCCCGCAGGAACAGGCGCAGGAACCGTCGGATCCGATCACGCATGGGGAAATCATGTGATGGTCATGGGCGGCTCGGTGCTCGGCGGCGATTTTTACGGAATGCCGACGTCGAACGGAACGCCGTTCCCGTCGCTCATCATCGGTGCCTCCGGCCCGGACGATACGGACAGCAACTCCGGCGCCCGCGGACGCTGGATACCGACCACATCCGTCGATCAATACGCCGCAACCCTTGCACGCTGGTTCGGCCTGCAGCAGGCTGACCAAACCGCAGTGTTTCCAAACATCGGAAACTTCGCAAGCTCAAACCTCGGCTTCCTCCCATAGCTTGAGCTGAAACCAAATTCAGATTCAAAAAGCGGGCGGCAATTGCTGTCCGTTTTTTCTTTGCAAAACCCCGCGTTTCGGACTTTGTGTTTTGTTGAAAGGCTCAGGTTTCATTTGCACTATTGTGCGGGGGCAAGGCGCGCCTTCCTGACTCGTCTTGTTTTTACATTCTTTGTTTAGCTGATTAACTGAATTATTTCGGCAAAGTCGGAAATTAAACCATACGCAGTCAGGAAGGCGGGCTTGCCCCCGCGCCCGGAAAATCAGGTGTCATAAACGCAGAATCTCAGGCGGTTTGGAAGTTCATGGCCCAGGCCGATTGGTCACATTTCCGATCTGGGTGTAGGTGTTTGGTTTTTTT
>JBOGOW010000045.1:0-15311 GCA_050748285.1 Pyrinomonadaceae bacterium | reverse complement strand
AGGTATTGCTGAAATTGGCGGGATAAAATTTTACAAACTTGAATACACGCCTTCAGGCGGCGGCGTAAAGGCGGCATTCTTTTTCGAAACGGGAACGTTTCGCCATGTAATGTCCCAATACTCAGTTACTCTTCAGCCGCAACTTGGTAGCCTAGCCGAAAATTCAAAAGCTCCGCTTTCCTATTACACGCTGACCGAACGATTTTCGAATTTTGCCAAAGCCGGAGCATTGACACTCCCGCTGAATTACATGATCGATTACTCCGCGAAAGAAGCCGACGTTTCGAGCTGGGTGCAATGGAATATCAAGATCCAAGAGGTCTATTTCAACGAACAACTTGAACCAAGCGTATTTAAGGTGTCCTAAAAGGAGACTATGAGAACACTCTCAAGCATTTTTTTATCGATCCTGTTTGTATCGACGGCATTTTCTCAAGGCAGCGATAAACTCCCAAAATTAAAGGCCGAAGAAATAATAGCAAAACATCTGGCGTCGATTGGAACCTCTGATGCAATCGCTGCTGCAAAAACGCACGTATATGTGGGTACAGGCACGCTAACCTCGCGTTCCGGGTTCGCAGGAACCCTCGGTGGCCCAATTCAGTTTGCTTCTTCTGAAAATAAGTTACTATTCGCCCTTATTCTTAATTCAAACGATTATCCGTATGAAAAGGTTGGCTATGACGGAAAATCGCTTACGACCGGCCGGTACAAATCTAAACCTACTATCCTAGGGGAATTCTTGCGTTCAAACAGCGTTGCTCTGAAACGCGGACTTTTTGGCGGAGTTTTGAACAGTGCTTGGCCGCCTATTAATAGGTCCAAGGGAACCGTTCTCGAAGCTGACGGTACAGGAAAAGTAGGCGATCTTCAGGCATACAAATTGAAATTCATCTCGGGGGACAATCAAGGCTTAATTATTAAGCTTTACTTTGATTCTCAGAACTTTCGACATTTGCGAACTGAGTATGAAACTGGAGCCGCGCAGTTGATTGGCCCGAATCCGAATAGGGGTATAATCGCTACTCCGTCTCAAGATCAGCTTACGATGATCGAGGAATTCTCAGGTTTTGCGACTTCGAACGGATTGACGCTTCCACTCGGTTTTAAAGTCGAGGTTTCAACTAAGACTTCGACCCGATCTCTTATTTGGACAATGAAATTCTCAGAAGTATATTTTAACGAAGTCTTGGAGGACAGCGTATTTAAGGTTTCGTAACAACAGGAAATTGACATTGGGCAAGGGCTAAAATTTCGAAGGCGAAATTTTCTGCCAGTTGGACGTTCTAATTTTAGAGTTTTTATTGCGGATTTTGGATTGAATTCCAGAGTTTGCTTTTTTGACTTAATGCGCGCTCAGTTCTATTCTTTGGAGATTCGAATTGGGCGACATTGATCAATTGCCGATAGGAATATTCGATTCGGGCGTGGGCGGCCTGACGGTTTACCGCGCGCTTCATAACCGTTTGCGAGACGAGCATTTTGTTTATTTGGGCGACACGGCGCGCGTGCCTTATGGGACGAAATCGTTGGCGACGGTGGAAAGATACGCGCTTGAGAATTCGCAGTTTTTGGCGTCACGCGGGATAAAGATGCTTGTTGTAGCATGCAACACGGCGTCGGCCTTGGCATTGCCGGCGATCCGCGAACACATCGGCATAGACGTCGTCGGCGTGATCGGGCCGGGCGGTCGAAAGGCTGTCGAAATAGCGGAGCGCGAGAACCCAAAGATCGGCGTTATCGCGACCGAAGCGACGGTTGCAAGCAATGCATATTCGACTGCGATAAAACATGCATGTGAGAATGCAGAGATTTTGCAATCTGCGTGTCCGCTTTTTGTACCGCTTGCCGAAGAAGGTTGGACGCACGAGGAAGAGACGTTCGCTATCGCCCGTCGGCATCTTGCCGCAATGCGTGATTTTCAGCCCGATGCTCTTGTGCTTGGCTGCACACATTACCCGATTCTGCGCGACGTGATTCAGCAAACCGTCGGCGAGAATGTTAAACTTATCGATTCGGGCGAGGCAACCGCGGACGAGGTTGCGGCGTTGCTGAAAGAAAAGGGATTGGAAAATCCGACGCCGCACATCGGCCAACGTCGTCTGTGCGACGACCTCGATCATTTTTATGTTACCGACGCCGCCGAAAGATTCGCTCACGTCGCGGAACGATTCTTGGGAACTAAACCGTCGAAACTTGAGGCGATCGAGGTTTACGGTATGGATAGATTAAACCGCTAAATACGCGAAAGACGCTAAATTAAAACTTTCTAAAAAAATTGGCTTTATTTTCGGGTATTTAGCGTGTTTCGCGGTTAAAAAAGAGATGAGCTACGAAAGAATAGACAAACGAACGCACGATCAGATTCGAAATACAAAAATAACGCCGAATATTTCGCCGTACGCAGAAGGCTCGGCGCTGATCGAGGTCGGCGGGACGAAGGTGATCTGCACGGCTTCGGTTGAAGATCGCGTGCCGATGTTTTTGCGGAACAAAGGCGTCGGCTGGGTAACAGCCGAATACGCGATGCTGCCGCGTGCGACCAATACGCGCACGCAGCGTGAAACGCAGCGGCCTTCGGGACGGACGCAGGAAATTCAAAGGCTGATCGGGCGCAGCCTGCGCGCCGTCGTCGATACAAAACTGCTCGGCGAACGGCAAATTTATCTCGATTGCGATGTTATTCAGGCGGACGGCGGAACGCGCTGTGCGTCGATCACGGGAGCATATGTTGCTCTCGCGCTTGCCTGTCGAAAGCTCGTAAAGAACGCTGTAATAAAGACAAATCCGATCGTTAGCGAGGTCGCCGCCGTGAGCGTCGGCATTATCGAGGGCACGTCGATCCTCGATCTTGCCTACGCTGAGGATTCGACCGCCGACGTAGATATGAACGTCGTGTGCACAGGCGCCGGAAAATTCATCGAGCTCCAAGGCACCGCCGAACGCGAACCATTTTCGCGCGAACAAATGGACGAAATGGTCGCCCTTGCTGAGATCGGCGTAAATAAACTTTTTGAGATACAGCGAAACGCTCTTAATACTTGATATGAGTGAAAAACAGTTTGATGGGAAATCCGCGATCGTAACAGGCGGAACGCGTGGGATCGGGAAGGCGATCGCGTTGAAGCTTGCGGGCGGCGGGGCGAATGTTGCGTTTAATTTTTCGAAAAGCGCTGAAGAGGCGGTGAAGTTGAAGGCCGAGATGGAAGGGCTTGGCGTGAAGGCGTATGCGGCGCAATGCGATGTGGCGAATACCGAAGCGGCGGCGGAATTCGTAAAGGCCGTCGCGGCTGAATTCGGCACGGTCGATTATCTCGTAAACAATGCAGGCATCACACGCGACCAACTTATTCTGCGAATGAAAGAAGAAGATTGGGACGCGGTGATCGATACAAATCTGAAGGGCGCATGGAATTTTTCGAAGGCGGTTTTGCGGCCGATGATGAAGAACGAAAACGGCGGTTCGATCTTGAATATTTCGTCGATATCAGGTGTGGTCGGTATGCTTGGGCAGTCAAATTATTCTGCGTCGAAAGCCGGAATGATTGGGCTGACGAAATCGCTTGCAAAAGAGATCGCAAGCCGAAAGATCACCGTAAACGCGCTCGCGCTCGGCCTGATCGAGACCGAAATGGCGGCGGAAATGAACGCCGAATACCGCGAGAAAATTCTTGCTTCGATACCGCTCGGACGGCTCGGAAATATTTCAGAAGTTGCCGAAATCGCATGTTTTCTGCTTTCTGATTCCGCCCGTTACATCACCGGCCAGGTGATCCAGGCCGACGGCGGCGTCGCTATGTAGTTATCGCGTCGGTAGCGGACACGTTGACTTATGCCGCGAGTCAGAGTTCATCAACATGTTAATCCGCTTTCGCCGTTCTATCGACAGGAACCGGAAGCGGTGAACCTGCACAAGGTATTTACCGAACCGGAAAGACCGTTACTCCTTGACGTTGGCTGTGCACGCGGGCGGTTTTTGCTGCGGATGGCGGAGGCTCGACCTGAATGGAATTATCTCGGCGTCGAAATCCGAGAACCGCTTGTCGATGAGGCAAACCGTCTTGCAGCGGAAGCCGGGCTGACAAATGTGCATTACGTTTTCTGCAACGCGATGCTTTGGCTCGACAAGCTGCTCGCCGAAATTCCCGTTGGAATTTTGCAGACCGTAACAATCCAATTCCCCGATCCGTGGTTCAAGAAAAAGCACGCCAAGCGCAGAATGGTAAATGACGAGATGGTAAAGGCCATCGCAACACACCTTGCACCCGCTGGCCGCTTTTTTATTCAAACCGACATCGAGTTTCTAGCTGAGGAAATGTTTGCGATTTTTCGCGCAGACGACCGTTTTGAAGAACACGCCGTCAATGCAAATCCGTTTCCAATCAAGACCGAACGCGAAATGGCGGTTGAAGATAAGGGCCTTCGGGTTTTCCGTTGTGAATTTGTCAAGACTTGAGCCTTGAGCGACTGGAGCGATGAACGTCTCGTTCACCCTCGCTTTTCGCACGCAGGCGCATTTTTCGCACTTCGTGCTCATGGTCAACGGAACGTTGGCCGCTCCAGTCTTGGCCGCTCCAGTCATTTCCAGGATTTTTCTTTTTTGAAGCGTTTTATGACCATTTCGCGGCGAAGTTTTGGCAGGTGGTCGATGAAGAGTTTGCCGTTGCAGTGGTCGGTTTCGTGCAGGAAGCAGCGTGCGGCGTAGCCTTCCGTCTCGGATTCGAACCAGTCGCCTTTTTCGTTTTGCGCTTTGAGGCGCGCCTTCATCGGGCGGACGACGACCGCCGGCACTTTGCCTATGGAAAGACAGCCTTCCTGACTGGACTGTTCGCCTTCGGTCGAGATAATTTCAGGATTTGCGGCGACCAGTTTTACACCGGCGCAGTCCATTACAAAAAGCCGCAAATTCAAACCGATCTGCGGCGCCGCTAAGCCGACGCCTTCTGCCGTGTACATCGTCTCGAACATATCCGCGCAGAGTTCGGCGAGAGCTTTATCGAATTTGGTAACAGGTTTGCCAACCTGCGCCAAAACCTCGGCTGGATATTCTGTGATCTTCCTTAAAGACATAAGAGACTATCCACAGATGCACACAGATGAACACAGATACGATCTCAAAAAATTCCAATCTGTGTCCATCCGTGTGTATCTGTGGACGAATTATCTTGGAATGTAACCGGTTCGGGCTCCGCGGCGAAAATCGCGATGGGCGAAGAAGCCTTTTTCATCACGCGAAAGGCATTGCCAACAGACGTTTCTGCGTTCGTTGGTCGGTGAAACGAAGGTATTGTAATGCTCCATTTCGCGGTCGCATTCCACGCAGCGGACAGGCGGTTTGTCGATGGTCTTTGGGTCGATCGCGTCGATCATAAAAATTCTCCGACCAATAGTATATTCGAAAAAAAGGCACGGGCAAGCCTGCGTGTCAGTAACTACTTGGGTAGTGCCTTTGTCAAAATTATGTTCCGTCATCCCAAGAGCGGGGGCAACTCAGATGACGTGTGGCCTGCGTGAGGAAACGCGAGGGTGAACGAGACGTTAACCTCTCCAGTCGGTATCGCCCTTGCTTACGCGCGGGCTTTTGCAATGGAGACGGCGTGCACTTGACACGCATCAAATATCGAATTTATTCGGGCTGGCCTTTGCAGGTTGGACCGTAGAGTGCGGGCTGTTTTGTGCTGATGATCGGGTGGTTTTCGGCATCCGCATTTATTTCAAGCCACGACATATATTCTTCCGGGATCGACATGTCCGAAAAGATAGCTTCGACCGGACATTCGGGCAGACACGCATCGCAATCGATACACGTATCGGGGTTGATCAAAAGTTTGTCCGGCAGTTCGTGAAATGCCTCGACCGGGCAGACGGCCGCACAGTCGGTGTATTTACAATCTATACAAGGTTCGGCAACGATGTATGTCATCTATTTTGAGGTCTCCTATGCTCGCACAATGCGCAGAATCAATCTAAAACCGTAATATTCGGCGGGATAGTTGTCAAATGATGCGAAACAAATGCTAAAATGCAGTTTTTACGGTAGTGAAATCTTGGTAAATTCTTTTTGGAGCGATAGATGACAAACATCAGGGCTGAACGTGAATTGGCGCTCGACTTTCTCCGCGTAACGGAAGCGGCGGCGATCGAATCCGCGAAAACAATGGGTCAGGGCGACCGCAAACATTCCGATCACGTCGCGGTCGAAGCAATGCGAGAGGTGATGGACACCGTGCCGATGCGCGGCCGAATCGTTATCGGCGAAGGCGAACGCGACGAGGCGCCGATGCTCTATATCGGCGAAGAGGTCGGCGGCGGAAATTTTTCGGATGACGCTCGCGCGGAATTTCCCGAAGTCGATATCGCCGTCGATCCGCTCGAAGGGACGAACCTGTGTGCACTCGGCGCCAATAACGCGATCGCCGTACTCGCGGCTGCCGAACGCGGCGGTTTGCTAAACGCACCGGACATTTATATGGACAAGATCGTCGTCGGCCCATCGTGCCGCGGCGCGGTCGATATCGATGCTCCGGTTACGGACAATCTCAAGAACATAGCACGCCGATTAGGCCGCGATGTCGAAGACCTGACGGTGATCTGTCTCGAACGAAGCCGCCATAAGGCGCTCGTTGACGAAGTGCGCAGTGCGGGTGCCAGAATTCGCCTGATCTCCGATGGCGATCTTTCTGCTGGAATTTCAGCTGCCGTAGCCGGCACAAATATTCACGCGTTGATGGGCATCGGCGGCGCTCCGGAAGGTGTCATTACCGCTGCGGCAATGAAATGTTTGAACGGCGAGATACAGGCGAAATTAGTTTACGACCCCGAAAGACTCGGTGTTGATAAAGACAAAGTTCCGTCCGAAGCCGAAGTGATGAAACGCCTTAACGAGATGGGAATAACCGACCCGGACAAGATATATAGTACGAATGACCTTGCTCCGGGTAAGAAAGTTATCTTTGCGGCGACCGGCGTTACGGACGGTGCTTTGCTCCGCGGTGTTCGGTTCTTTGGTTCGGGTAAACGAACGCATTCGGTCGTGATGACGACTGACAGCAAGAGCATTCGGTTTGTCGATACTGTCCACGTCGAGGGCGGGCCGGACGCGGTGATACGTTTTTGAAATGCGAGAATCTGCCATCGGGAGCCATGGGAAACGCACACTCGTTTACACTCGCGTTTCCGCCCGAATGCAGAAGCACGCACGCGAAGTAAGGGCGAATCACGCACACTCGGTTACACTCGCTTTTTGCCGGTGGCCCGCGCGTAAGCAACGGCGAGATAGACTGGAGAGGTGAACGTCTCGTTCACCATCGCTTTTCGCACGCTTATCACGTTTTAAAAGCGTTGGTCAACGGGACGAGCGACTGCTCCAGTCGTACGGGCGAAATTTGAGGAGCATTTGGAGATATTTAATGAGTAGCACTAATGGAACAAACGGAAACGGTTCAAGACCTGCGGACGATCAGGGCAAACTTATCGTCCTAACAGCCCCCTTAACTGAATCTATCGACCACGCCGGATATTTTATTCAGATGGCGATGGCGTCGCTGCCGATCTGGCTTGAGGGCATTCTTAACCGAAAATATCCAGAATGGCGCAACGTTGAGCACAACGCGGACGGCTCGGCGAAATATATGCCCGCGGGTGTTCGCCTCGTCGAAAAATCGCTTGAACGTGCGTATGTAAAGGGCGATATTGTTTCGTGCTTTCCGCAGGATCTGGAAAAATTTATCGGCCCGCGGACACGGGTGGTTGCCGTTTCAACGCATAATCCGCTCGGTGTTACGTTTGCGGCGGGCGTTTATACTTCGATCTTCGGCTCGTCGAAGATGCCAATCAACTCGCATTATTCGCGCGAGCTTTTCGCACAGATAAAATCGAATCCTCACCGCGATAATTTCAAGGTGATCGTCGGCGGTTCGGGTGGTTGGCAGATCATACAGACCGATATGTATGACGAACTCGGCATAGACTGCGTTGTCGAAGGCCGGAGCGAATCGGACGATACGCTCGATCTTTTCGCAAAGGCGATTCGCGGCGAAGACCTGCCGAAAGAGTTGACCGTAAAGCATCCGGTCGAACGCGAATCGATAATGTTCCCCGATACGCGAACGACCTTTGGCGTGGTCGAGATGACGACCGGCTGCGGAAGGCGATGCAAATTCTGCGTGCCCGATCTTAATCCGCAGATCGATCTGCCGAAAGACAAGATCATGGACGCCGTGCGAGCGAACGTCCGCGAAGGAAACAAACAGATCTCGCTTGCTACCGAAGATATGTTCATCTGGGGACAGGTGCATACCGATACGCCGTTCTATTTTCCAAACCGCGAGGCGCTGCTCGATCTCTATGGCGACATCGTTGACACTCCTGGCGTTGAACAGCACGTCTTGAGCCATTCGACCATCGCGCCGGCGGTTGTCGATCCAGTATTGATAAAAGAACTTTCGCGCATCTTGCTTCCAAAAAGCCCGATACATTTTCCATATCTTAGTTCGCATCCCGAAAAGAAAGCGCTTGCGCCGTTGATAGGATTGGAGACGGGTTCGGTGGCAATGGCAAAAAAGATAATGCCGAGCAAGGGCGTTCCGTTTTCGATCGAAGATTGGCCGAGCATTGTGCTCGAAGGGCTTCGCGTTCTGAACGACAACAACTGGTTCCCGGCGATGACGCTGATCGTCGGAAACCCGGACGAAACAGATGACGACGCCAGGGCAACGATCGATCTCATTTACGAAATGGAAAGACGCGGCCTTTTCGCCTTTCTAATACCGTCGATATTTACGCCGCTCCACGATACGCGGATGGAGATGGAAAAAGGCGTTACGAAAACGCGCGATCTAACGCCGCTGCAATGGCAGTTGATGATGAAGTGCTGGAAGATGAATCTGCGGCCGGGGCAATACAGTTGGTGGGGACCGACTGCCTGGCGAATCGGCAGCTTGGGAATGTGGCTTTACAAATTGCGAAAGCTGAACGGCCCGAATTTTACGTATCCGCTGCTGATGTTCTCAGGCGCATTGTCCGAAAAACGCCTTGCAAAAATGGGCAAGATATATATGGGCGAACCGCTGAAAACCAAATCACGTGCCGAGCTGCTCGCAACGCTGAAACCAAAAATGCGGCAGCACCTTCGACCCGATACGGGCGATATGCCGGAAGAAGAAATGAAGCGGGAAGCGGCGACAGTTTAATATCGCGTAATGGTTCTGATGCCTGATTCTAAAAAATACGTTCTCGATTTCAGCGAGGTCGGCGCCGGCGATGTCGCGCTCGTCGGCGGGAAGTGCTCGAGCCTCGGCGAGCTCTTTCGTGAGTTGACCGGAAAAGGCGTTCGCGCCGTTGACGGTTTTTCGACGACGAGTGACGCATACAATCTGCTTCTTGAAACTGACGGTCTTAGAGAGAAACTCAAAAAACTTCTCAAGGGTTTAGACGTGAACGACCTCGACGAACTTGCCCGCGTCGGTGCCGAAGCTCGGCGGCTGATGGTCGAAACACCGTTTCCCGCGGAGGTTGAAGCCGCGATCCATAAATCTTACGCATCGCTCGGGGAACGCATCGGCAAAAAGAATTTCGAGGTTGCGGTTCGCTCATCGGCAACTGCCGAAGACCTTCCCGACGCGTCATTTGCCGGTCAGCAGGACACGATCCTGAATGTTCGCGGTGAACGAAATCTGATCGAGGCGTGCCATGATTGCTACGCGTCGCTTTGGACCGATCGCGCTATATCGTATCGAACCGCAAAGGGTTTCGATCATTTCGACGTCGCGCTTTCGATAGGCGTACAGCCGATGGTGCGTTCGGATATTGCGTGTTCGGGCGTGATGTTTACGCTCGATACAGAAAGCGGTTTTCGCGAGGCGGTCGTGATAAACGGTGCGTGGGGTTTGGGCGAAGCGGTCGTGCAGGGAATGGCGACGCCGGACGAATGGATCATTTTTAAACCGACTTTGAAGCTCGGTTTTCGCCCGATAATCACCCGCAAGCTCGGTGTCAAAGAAGTGAAGATGGTATTTGCCGACGACGGCACCGGCACGCAGGTTCGCGATGTGGTCGAATCACAGCGAAAGCGGCTTTGTCTTGCCGGATTTGAAGTGCTGCAGCTGGCGACCTGGGCGTGTGCGATCGAAGACCATTATTCCGCTCTTGCCGGTAAGCATCAGCCGATGGATATCGAATGGGCGAAGGACGGCGTTACCGGCGAACTCTTTATACTGCAGGCGCGCCCCGAAACCGTGCACGCGCAAAACGCGACGAATTATATTGAGACGTATGAGCTTACCGGCGATCACGGCGCGCCGCTTTCTTCGGGTGTCGCCGTCGGGCAAAAGATCGGCAGCGGCACTGCGCATGTAATGCTCGACGCTGCGAAATTGAATACTTTCAAACAAGGCGAAATTTTGGTTACGACGATGACCGACCCGGCTTGGGAGCCGATAATGAAACGCGCTTCGGCGATCGTTACCGAACGCGGCGGACGCACTTGCCACAGCGCGATCATCAGCCGCGAGCTCGGCATTCCGTGCATCGTCGGAACCGGCGACGCGACCGAAAAAATTAAGAACGGCAGCGATATTACCGTTTCCTGCGCCGAGGGCGACATCGGAAATATCTATTACGGCAATGTCGATTTCAAGATAAAAAAACATAAGATCACCGACACCGAACGCCCGCAAACACAGGTGATGATGAACGTCGGCGATCCCGATCACGCATTCGCCGTTTCGCGCATGCCGAACGACGGCGTTGGATTAGCGCGGCTTGAATTTATTATCAATAACCACATCGGGATTCATCCGATGGCGCTTGTGAATTATCCTCGATTGAGAAATCGGGATGATGTTGCGACAATCGCCGCTCGCATTTTAGAGGAAGATCCGAAAGAGTTTTTCGTGCGTTCGCTTGCGGAAGGCGTTGGAAGAATTGCAGCTGCATTTTACCCGAAACCGGTGATCGTTCGAATGAGCGATTTTAAATCGAATGAGTATGCGATGCTTGTTGGCGGAGCCGAATTCGAGCCGCACGAAGAAAATCCGATGATCGGTTTTCGCGGTGCTTCGCGTTATTATGACGAAAAATATCGTGCCGGTTTTCGCCTCGAATGCCTCGCCCTTCAGCGTGCCCGCGAGGATATGGGCCTTGTAAATATCAAACCGATGATCCCGTTTTGCCGCACGGTCGAAGAAGGGAAAAAAGTGATCGCACTGATGGCTGAGCACGGGCTTGTGCAGGGCGAAAACGAACTGGAAATTTACGCGATGTGCGAGTTGCCGGCAAATGTAGTTTTTGCGGATGAATTCCTTGAAATTTTTGACGGATATTCGATCGGATCGAACGACCTGACACAGCTTGCCCTCGGCCTCGACCGTGATTCTGAAATGGTCGCGCATCTTTTTGACGAGCGAAACGGTGCGGTCGAAAAAATGGTTGCGATGGCTATCGAAGCAGCGATCCGCAAGGGCAAAAAGATCGGCATCTGCGGCCAGGCTCCGAGCGACTATCCTGAATTTGCAGAGTTTCTTGTGAAAAAAGGCATAAATTCCATCTCACTTAATCCCGATACAGTAATTCAAACGACCGCACATATTCTAGTAACGGAAAAGTCCCTCAAGTTAGCTGCGGATGCCGCTTGAACATTCTATACGCTCAGCGATGTGTGAACTTTCGTCTTTTCGTGATTCCGATTTGTTTCCCGGTTTCATCGATCGCTGTGACGGTCCACGTAAGTGAGCGGCCGGCAAACTGCTTTGCAAGCCAGGAAGGGGCAACGTAGATATTAGCGGGCGAAGCAAGCAGCGCGGACAGCACGGCCGCCTGCTTTTCGTCTTCAACTTCCAGTTTGTAGAACGCTGCGTTTTCCGCCTCTTTCCACGTAAAGACCAACTGCTCGTTCAAACCAACTTTTGTATCCGGCAATGGAAGAACTGCTCCGTTACTTTCCCAAGCCGCTGCCGCCGATTCTCCTTGTACAAAATATCTCAGAAACGGCATTGGAAATGACGCGACCGCACCGCTGTGGACGATGCCGATTCCGGCCCCGACGGCTCCAAGGTTCGAATCGGACTCCTTGTCGTCAACGGCCTCAATGCGCAAAAGAAGTAGATACTGCCCTGATGCGATCAGCGGCTGGCGGTCGGCATTTTCCAGCAGAAGTTTGAATTTTCCGCCCGGTGGCAGAAAATGATTGAATCGCCCGACCTGTGTAAAACGACGCTGCGTACCGCGTTCCTCCAGCGGAAGCGTCGCCTCGGTAAGCAAGTCGCGCGAGCTTGGCAGTTCCTCACCCGGCTGCACAATTTCCCAGCGGCCCTTTAGTCGCCCGGTTCCGTTATATTGTATCTCGGCTGAAATTTCAGGGAATTTCTCACCGGCCCGCAGAAAAAGTACGGGTTCGCCCTTCGGTGTTTTTATTTCCACGTTCGTTAGGGCAAACGGCACACGGGCGCCGCCGGCGCTCATTCGGCAGGTTACGTTGACAAATTGATCCGGCCCGCCCGTGCTCGATACAAATCGCCGGACATAGAAAAAACCTGCGTTGGCGCCGTTCAAAGCGGCCAGATATGCGCGACGCACGACCGATGGCGGAATCGCCATAATGTCAGTAAAGCCGCCGCCTCCGCTCGCAGTCGAGAGGTTATAACGAAGCGGCAGCGAGCCATAGATGGTATCGAGACGGCATTGAAGGCCAAGGGCGGGCGGCGTTGCCGGGATCAGTTCGCCGCACCATATTGCTTCAGCCGGCAAATAATCCGCGGGCACCGGACCGAATGTAAGGAAAACCGTTGTCGGGTTTTGTGAATTTACGTTCACCCCG
This sequence comes from Pyrinomonadaceae bacterium, assembly GCA_050748285.1. Classification (GTDB taxonomy): domain Bacteria; phylum Acidobacteriota; class Blastocatellia; order Pyrinomonadales; family Pyrinomonadaceae; genus OLB17. The sequence goes on along the minus strand of JBOGOW010000045.1, from coordinate 2,497 downwards.
TTAGGGTTTACCGTGATCTGTGCAGCGGCCGCCATCGCAAACAGTAGTAATAACGTCGCAATAAAAAATGTTCTTTCCATTTCGGTCTCCTCAACTAAAAAACATTGAAGCTCAGGCCAAAGTTGAACGCCTGGGTCTTGTTGAAGCCGTTCACCACGATCACGCGGTCAATGGTGCTTCCGTATCGGTTCGAGTATCTTATGAAGAATTGCGAACCAAGTTTCTTGAATTTCTCTTTGCCGAACGAGAACCGGTATGACCATTGAACGTCGAACTCGGCGTTGCGGGCGTCGTTTTGGTTTCGCGTATCGCCCGCGGCGGCGAGCGAAAGACCGCCGCTGAACGTTGAATTCTTAAGGAATGCCGTTCGCCACGTCATTCTCGTGCCTATGCGAAAGGTCCTATCGGTGCGAACTTGTTCTAGATTTTGGTTCGCTTCGTTCGATAGCTCGAAGTCCAGGTCCAGATCTTCATGCGGCTTTGTCCCAATAGCGATCGCGTTGACCGAGCTGCGAAAGTCGGCTCGCTCGCGCCCCGGTTGCCGATTGTCCTGAAACGCGCGGCTAAACCGGTATCCAAGATTGATCTTGTCTGACAAGACCCATTGGGCATTGAATCCGTGTACGAAATTCTTCTGGTCGGGAACCTGCGAAGCATCGCGAAATTCGCCTTCGGAAGGAAGAAATGCTCCGAACTGATGGACGATCTCGAATGTATAAGAAACCTGCGGCAGCCATTTTACAGGTTTTGACGGGCTGAAAAATGTCCCGAGCGGAATTCCCAGGACGACGTTGTTTCGTCGGCTCAACGTCTTTAGGATCGACGCTATATCGTTTAGATTGTCGCGGTCGCGAAGATTTCCGAACGCAAAAGTCATTTCGCCCAGCGAACCGGAGAACTCGAACTGGTTTTGCCGTTTATCGGCCTGAAGCGAAACTCCGATGCTGCGGTAAAGCGGTTGAATTTCCTCGTGGCGATAGGTTCCCGTTAACTTCAATTTCTTTGCTTTCCATATTTCGATTTCCTGCAGTATGTCAAAACTGATCTCGGCAAAGCGCGCCGTCCGCCATGTTTCGCTGATTGCGGTTAAGGTTTGTGCCTGTTCCAGAAGCGGGTCTGCCGGATTGACGAATCTGCTGCGGGTTATTCCGGCCTCGTACCTCAGCCGTTCTTTCTTGTTACTGCCTTTGACGCGAAAACCTAAACCTAAACTTTTTTCCGCGTCGTTTATTTCTCCCTGATTAAGATTTGTAAGCGGAAGCAGCGAGCCGCGCAACACAGTGAATTCAACGCGCAGGCCGTTCGGACGCTCCTTAAAAAATTCACGGGCAAATCCGGCACCGAGAATGCTGTGTTTGCGTCTCGAAACGCCCAGAAAATTATCAAAACCGACGATCGAGGTGCCATTCATCGCGGCAAGCAATATCTCGTTTTGCTTTCCGAACGGTATCGTTGCAGTGATCCCACGGCTTGAAAAACTGTTTATCAGATGACGATTCGATCCGAATGAGACGTGACCCAGATTTACCTTGAATCTATCCTTGCTCAACTCGATCAGATAGCTCGAAAGGTCGAGCATCGGCGCGTTGTTTTGCAGCTCGCCAAATCTCAGAGCGTTTTGCCTCTGGCCCACGCCGACAAGATCGAATTTGTTGCCTAAAGCCCATCCACGCCGACTCACCTTGAATTCCAGCCCGATCTGCGTGTCAACTTCTGAGAATGGATTGCGCTCCGGCGCCGATTCGCGCGGAAACGTGCGGGTTTGATTTTGTCCCTTAAAGTTCAGAGCAACATTGGGCGTGAACTCCAATTTCCAGTTGTCGGCATTCTCAACCGATGTTGGCTTGTCTCCATCTGTCGGAACGGCATTCGTCGGTTCGTTGGTGTTGGTCGAGGTTTGCTGTTCCGGCTTTTCCAGCGGCGGCGAAGCGACAGCCGTTTTGACCTGCAGCGGAAATTCTGCCAGCGCTTTCCATTCAACATCGGGCTGTACGAGATAAACTGTCAGTTTACTTTCGCCTGTCGGCAACAAAAATATTTGCGGTGTGTAACTCAGAGTATTTGGTTCATGAACGAAAAGAGATGTTAAATCGGTCGAACCGATGAATACGGCAAATCTGCCTTCACCCGTGTGCAATTCTCGGCTGAGTTTCAGTTCGATTCTCTCTTTAGAAGCGATTTCGCGCCCCGTAAAGTTTGCCGTAATTACAAGATTTTCGTTTGTTCTTTCTGCATTTGTTTTCAGTATGGGCGTTGCCAAAGCTAAAATGCCGGTTACTGAAATGCCGATAAACAAAAATCGCCGTATTATGTAAATGCGTTTTGATTTGAGATGTTTTGCGTCCATCGCACACTCCGTACAATTATTATCTGTTGTTCCCGCACTTCGGATAATTTTGATAAATGAACAAAGAGTTCGGATAGCTCCGCACTCTTTGTTCGTCAAACTCCACATTAGTTTTGGCAAACCGGAGTAAAACTGACGGTTGTTCTGACA
>JBOGOW010000044.1:0-15324 GCA_050748285.1 Pyrinomonadaceae bacterium | reverse complement strand
ACCATTCTCTGTACTGTGGTCCGAGCACGAATCCAGGCCTCAAGCGTTCGTCTCTCGTCTTCTGTCATAATCAACGCATCGGCTGGTTTCCACATGACTCCAACCTTAACATGAAAAATCTCTATTGTAAAGAAATTGCTGATACACTACACTAGAAACGTAGTCGCCGGTTTTGCCGGTATTCGTCGATGGTATCCTCCAGACGGAACAATTTACTGTATTTCTTCGTTTAAGTTCATTGAGAAATTAAAAATCAACAGAACGTATCGAGGAGATCATTATGAAAGGTAAAGCATTCATCTTGGCCGGCATTTTATTTATATTTGTTATTTGCTCGGCAATCGGACAGGGCACATTCGCTCAGATTCCGAATCAATTGGCTCAAGATTTCGTTGCAGGCACAGTGCCGAGCGCTGGAGACGTTGCAAAGTATGAAAAAGATTCGGCTGCGAAGCCTGACGATCTGCACCTTACTCGCAAATTGGGCAAGGCGTATTTTTTCCAATTTTTCGGCGGCGGAAATGCGGCCGCCGCGTCGAAGGCACAAAAGACGCTCGAACGTGCCCTCACTTTGAGAAAAGACGATCCGGAGACACTGGCCTACCTCGGTGCTTTGCACGTATTTGCCGCCCGGCGTCTTCATAAAGAGAATCCGGAAATGCAAAAAACCGAATTTGAAAAGGGATTTGAATTGTTGCAGCTCGCCGAAAAGGTCGATCCTAATCACGGCGCTGTCGTTTCGATCGCAAGTGCCAGCTACATTATTCTTCCCGACTCATACGCCATGGCTCCGCACGTTGTCGAAATGCTGGAAGGAATGCGAAAAGGCATGGGACCGATGTTCGCACGCTTCTCTCACCACGGACAGCAGCGTTTGCTTCTTACTTTAGGACAGGCATTTGTTAAAACCGGTGCTACCGAAAAAGCCCGTGCCGCTTTCGACGAAGCGCTGAAGATAAACGAGAATTCTCGTGAAGCCGGACTCATTAAGGCCGAGATCGCAAGGCTGAATAATTGATAGAACATAAGTTGGAAAAGATTACGCTATAACTGAGAAGTGTTAAGTGAAATGCAATTTATGGTTCCTTAACTGATACTTCTCACTTCTCAGTTTTCAATTATTCCCAAAGTCCCTTCTTGCAAATTCCGCGTCTCCGAATACAATTGAAGACAACTTAAATTTCCGGAGAAAAAAATGAAAAAAATTCTGATTTCGATTTGTGTCCTGGTTTCGATGTTTACGCCGACGCTTGCGATCGATATGAGTCGCGAGATCGATGCGGCGACGGCGAAGGTGATGCCGCAGGTCGTTGAATGGCGGCGGCACGTTCATCAGTATCCTGAACTTGGAAATCGCGAGGTAAAGACCGCGAAGTTTATCGAAGATCATCTTCGAAAGCTCGGGCTCGAAGTGCGAACCGGCATAGCGAAAACCGGCGTCGTCGGCATTCTAAAAGGAGCACAGCCGGGACCGGTTATCGGGCTTCGAGCTGACATCGACGGACTTCCGGTAACTGAGCGAAACTCGCTTCCTTTCGCGTCAAAAGAAACGGCTGATTACAACGGGCAAAAGGTCGGCGTGATGCACGCTTGCGGGCACGACACGCACGTGGCGATGCTGATGGGCACGGCAACGGTGCTCGCCGGGATGAAAGACAAGATCAAAGGCACGGTCGTATTTCTTTTTCAGCCTGCCGAAGAAGGCCCGCCCGCCGGTGAAGAAGGCGGCGCGTCGCTGATGGTCAAGGAAGGAGTGATGGACAACCCGAAGATCGACGCGATCTTCGGCATTCATATAAATTCGCAGACCGAGATCGGCACTATCAAATACAAATCCGGTTCGACGATGGCCGCCAGCGATTGGTTTGAGATCAAAGTAAAGGGACGCCAAACTCACGGTGCATATCCGTGGGCCGGAGTCGATCCGATCGCAACGGCAACGCAAATTTACACTGGCCTGCAAATGATCGTCGCCCGCCGCTCCGAATTGCCAAAAGCACCGGTCGTAATAACCGTCGGCCGCATCAATGGCGGTGTTCGCGAGAATATAATTCCCGAGGAATTGACGATGGCCGGGACGATCCGCACGCTCGACTCAGAGATGCAAAAGGACGTTCACGAAAAGATCCGACAGACGGTAAAAAGCATCGCCGAAAGCATGGGCGCGACCGCCGAGGTCAAGATCGATACAAAAGCGCCGGTTACTTACAACACGCCTTCGCTGGTCGAAAAAATGTTGCCGTCATTGCAAAAAGCTGCCGGCAAGGAAAACGTCGTGGCTGCTGATTGGGTAACCGGCGCCGAAGATTTTGCTTTCTTCGGCGAAAAAGCTCCGTCGTTCTATTTCTTTGTCGGAGGCATGCCGAAAGGCAAAAACCCGAAAGACGCCGCACCCCATCACACGCCCGATTTCTTCATCGACGACAGCCGCCTCGACGTCGGCATCAAGGCGTTTTGTAATATCGTTTTCGATTACGAGTGAACAGGCTTTCAGCCTGTTCCCGAGGCGACAGACTGAAAGTCCGTAACATTCTTGTGGATGTTCATAAATGCTGGTATTATGCACATAGTAAAGTTTATGAGCACTACTACGTTATCTTCAACCCGAAAAAACAAACACGTTATTCTCGATCAGGAGCGTTTAAAACGCGCGCAGAAAGTTTTGGGAACTCGCACGGAAACCGAGACAATCGAAATAGCTCTCGAACGTGTAATCACCGAGGCCGAAAAGGATAAGATCGCTTGGGCAGCCCACGATAAATTTTTTAAGAGCGGACGAAAAAAAGGCATTTTTGTCAATGACGTATTTGGGCGACTGGAGGATTGACAATTGGCCGGCATGTTGTTTGACAGTTCGGTTTATATAGACTATTTGCGGAGCGGCAATTCATCGGTATTCGCTGATAGAATGCGAGCTTCAAATGGAAACCGCGGCCAACCTGTTTACGTCAGTTCTGTTGTATTGGCCGAGTTGTATGCCGGTGCGACCGATCCGAAAGAAAAGAAGCTTATCGGTGGCCTGGAAAAACAGTTTCAAAGCATAGGACGCTTGTTGGTGCCAAATCAAAGCGATTGGAGCGCGGCCGGACAAGTGCTTGCAAAAATTGGCCTAAACCACGGCTTTGAGATGGTAAAGCGGTCGCGCATGACCAACGACTGCTTGATCGCAATGTCCGCCCGTCGGCTTGGCCTGATCGTCGTAACACACAACGCGAAAGACTTTAGGATCATTTCAGAACTCCGCCCGTTTGAGTTCGAGGAAATTTAACTGGGTCTTTTACTCCAAATTTCGCCTCGAAATACTGGCTTGGGTAAGATGCTCACCTTTTTACCATTCAGTAATTCGAAGCGAAATGGGTGGACGAAGACCGCCGGCATAATATTTTAAAGGAACAACGCGTTGTCGTAATCTTCAAACGTCAATTTCTGTTTCTCCGGATGCCAAAGGTTGTCGCGGATATATCCGAATGCCGGATCAGATTTCCTGCGGCCGCGCAAATACCAATCTTCGACTATCGATGCCTGCTGTTCGACGTTGTATTCACGCCAATCGCTTCCAAGCTTGTATTTATAGGCGTCTTTTCCGTGCACCATTTGGGCGAAAAGCGAATCAAGCGTATAACCCCAAGCCAGCTCGCTGTTGTGCCCTTGCCAGACGTGCGAAAGCTCGTGAATCAGCAGACCCCAAGTCACCTTTGACCCAATGTAGATCATATAATGACCCCAACGCAGCGGATCAGGAATGGTAAATGGCCGCCCACCCGCGCCCAATCCGGTCGAAAGATGTATCCTGTCGTAAGGGATCGTATATCCGAAAACTGACCAAGCAACGCCGCGTTCCAGTTCGTTCATTGTTCTCTGTCCCATGATTTACCTCCGAAATTTGCAGCCTTCAATCTCACGACGTAATTCGAACAGGAATTTGCGAAAAAAAAGCTGCCGGAACAATTAAGATCGGCAGCAAACAAATTCAAAACGGATAAGCGGATCAGGCTTGAATATGCGCTTCGACGAACCAAAGAAGTTTGTCGATGCTGCGTGAAACGCCCGTGAAAAGATCGGCGGTGTCCATGTCGCCGAGTTCGTCGGTCGCGTCGATATTTTTTCTCACCTTTTTGCCGAAATCTGCTAACGCGGTCGAGAGAGCGTCCACGTGAGCAGTGCCGTCGCTTATTTCGTGCGGATATTCGGCGAGCGAAGAGTTTTCCGCCGCCAAACGAACCGTTCCCATCGCCGTGCCGCCGAGCGTTGTTACACGCTCTGCAAGATCGTCGTTGTGCGTTTCCAATTCCGTCGCCACCTGATCGAAAAGCTCGTGTAGTGCAATAAAATTAGGCGCTTTTACATTCCAATGCGCCTGTTTAGTCTGTGATCTTAGATCCAAACCGTCTGAAAGGCTTTGGTTTAGGATCGCAATAATTTTCTCGCGTTTGCCTTTTGCTATATCAATTTTTGTACTATGAAGTTCCATATTTTTCTCCTGATTTTAATTAGAATAATTCTAATTTTGATAACTGTCAAATGCATTCGGTGAAAAGGAGTCAATGCAAAATCCGGCAAGAACCTTTGTATGAAATTCGTAAATAGTTCCTAAGCGGAAGAAATTAATCCACGAAATAACAAGAAGCCACACGAATCAAAAAAAGAAGTTTTTAGCGAGTAATGATGGATGTAGGCGGGCGCGGCGGGACTATGCGGGAATTTCCGGTGCCGGTAAATAGCGGAGTGTAGATCCATTTCGAATGATTTTCAGCACCGTAATAGGTCAAGACCGATTTGCTCCGGCTTTGGCTTGCGACGCCGATGAACGGCGTGTTGTCGGTCGCAAGCTCGTAATTCGGATCGGGTTCGCTGCTGTCAGATTCATCCAGATCCGTTATCGAATTTACAATTACGACGGCCCAACGATCAAAAATCTGATTCGGGCTCGATGGCAGCAGCCCGTTATTGTAATCCTGAACTCGTTTGGCGTGTGCGGCGATGATCTGCGGTTCGGGTTTTATCAGCCTCCACTTCCCGTCATCGCTCAACGGGTCGGTTGCGGCTGAAGGCCGAAGTATCATTCGCTTCCTGGTTCCCTGCGGCAGGCCTTCGAGCAGATCGTCGATCGATTCCGGCAATTTCGTTCCGCGATTATAGATAACATACTGCGCGATCGCCCTTGAGATCTCTTCGCCGCGGCGGATTGATTCGAGCTCCTTATCCCGCTGCACTTCCTGCTGCACGGTCGGGGCAACCGCAAGGAGCGCGACCGAAAAGATCACCATCATGCCCATTACGGCGATCAGTGTCATCCCGCTTTCCGGGGTATTGATGGAATTATCGCGGCTCATCGTCGTCATCTTCATCGACATCGATTTTATTTGCCGCCGGATTATTTCTAACCGGCCGGTTTGCGTTCGGTCGCGGAGCAGGGATCGTCTGGTTCGGAAATCCGGGAATCGATCCGGGGCGAATCGTCGTCGGGTTATTCGGAAAGCCCTGTGTCGGAAAACCGCCTGGCCCGCCGGTCGTTGTCGTGCCCGGAGCGGGACGAAATAGCTTGATGCTGTGGCGAAAACCGAGATTGACGTCTTCGACAAAAACCTCTTCCGAAGAGATGCTTACGAGACGAAAACGGCCTTCAAGAATATCGTTCAGACGATAAGCAAACGGAACGGCACCGGGCTGATTCATCCTGCTTTGCTCGATAAAATACGCGGTGTCATTGTTCGCATATTTACGCGAGATCATCCCGATAAATTGAAGCTGCGGTCTCGGTCTCAGCTGTACCGAGAGTATGGTCTGGTTTGAATATTTTGTTCCGTCCAGCGATTGAACTATTATCTGCCGCGGCCCGGCGCCGGCGACGAAATTCGCGGGAACATCGGCCGTCAAACGCTGCGGGCTGACGAAATTCGTCGGCAAAAGGCTCTGACTAAAATATATCTTCGCGTCCGGTGTGAACTTATCGCCGCTCACCTCGATCCGGAAACCGCGCGAACCTTCGTAAACGCTTTGCGGCTGAACGAATCCGATCAGATAAGGCAGCGGCGTCGGGGTCGGAGTAGGCTTTGGAGTTATGACGACGAAAGGCGTCGGGCTCCACGGCGTCGGCGTCGGCGGTTCATAAAAAGCGAAAATGTTGCGGCCCGAATCGGGCGCGTAATAGTCGCCGCGGCTGTAAACGACCGGCGTTGTAAGATAGTCAAACTGCTGATCTGCGGCGCTCGGTATCTTGAATTGACCCGACACAACCGTCGGAGCAACCGAAGGGCTTGGCGAAACCGAGACAGTAACCGTCGTCGCCGAACTGCGTGAAAAAAGGCCCGGCCCGAAGGCAAAGATCAGCGAAGCGACGGCCAAAACGCCGAGCACGATCGCCGCGATCATCTTATTCCTTTCGGATGCCGATTTGCCTTTAAAAACGTCCATCTAATTATTGCTTTCGCGTGAATCGTGCCCTTCGACTGGAGCGGTGAACGTCTCGTTCACCATCGTTTTTTTCACGCATCACATGTTTTAAATGCGTCGGTCAACGGGACATTGACCACTCCAGTCTAATTTCCCTCTACCGTCGGCGCTGTATTCTCACGCCTAAAATAAGCCGCCATTTCGAGTCGAAGGCTCACCGTTTCTCCGTGCGTTTTTCCCTGGGGAGCCTCCGGCTGCTGCTGCTGAAACTGCGGCCGCTGCTGCTGAACCGGATATTGAATATTCGGATTGTTATATACGCCGCCGCGGATCACCAACGAATTCGACGCGCTCCCCTGGTTGAATGTTTGAGCCTGTTCGGGCGGCTGCGTGTTGTCAACTTCCTTTTTTTTCGTTTCCGTCGGTTCGAGTTCGACCGAACTGATAATGACGAATTCGCCTGCAGTCTCGATCTCACGGATAAAACGCCGCAAATTTTGATACGACCCTTCGACGGTCATGGTCACATAAACGCCGGGAAATATGCTTCTAAATTGGTCGCGGCCTCTTGATTCCTTTGTCTCATCTCCGCCGTTTCCGTTCTGCTGCGGGTTAAATTCGAGCGGTGCATAATTCGGGCCGTTTGTGTTGACCAGACCGTAGCCCGCGATCAAGCCGTTCAAACGCTGATATAGCGCGGTTCGCCCTGTGGCGGCGATCGGCAGATATGCCGATTCGAATTCATCGACGCTCGAAACGAGTTTTGCGACCTGCGTTTCCGTGCTCGTAATGCTGCCGTATTTCGATCTCGCCGAGATCAATTCCTGCTCAAGGCGGTCGCGTTCGGCACGATTTTGTTCAAGCTCTGTGTTCGAAGGCGAGATGACAAAAAGATAGAATGCGAGCAATCCCAAAAGGGCAAGCAGCGACGCGCCGAAAACGCCGAGTTCGAGCGGCCCCCACATCCCGCCGTAAACTTTTCGCGGACGGTTCGTCGGCATTACCTCGACATGCGTCGGCTTATCGATAATGATCGTTTCTTCCTCGGTAAGAATGACGGTTCGGTTCGCTTCATCAATCACCACGGTCGGATCGGGCGCGGCCTGATCGCTATTTACGAGTATCTCAGGTTGTTTTTCGTTTTCGCTCATTGGCCGCCTCCATCTTTGGTTTGTGCCACCTCGGTCGAAGGCGTCGTGGCGTAGCCGTAAGCCGGTGTGTAGATCAGGTGAAGGGTGTATTCCGAATACGACAAACGCTGGTTCGATTGCAGGTTTTGCCCGCGAAGCTCGGCACGGAACAGCCCGGAATTGTTCATCGTCCCGATCATCGCCATCACCGCCTGATAATCGCGGCTGATCACGCCGAAATCGAGCTCGGCCTTGATGCGGTCGCCGTCGCGGTAAATATTCTCGACGGCAATACGCGAGGCGCTGACGCTTCCTGGAATTACGCTTTCGAGGTCGGCAAAAAGCCGCGACCATCCAAAAGATTTATTTGCAACCAGCTTGTGCGAGGCTACGAGCAATTCGCGCTGTTCCGGCGAAAGCTGCTGCTGAACCTTATCGCCCTCGCCTTTAAGACGCGCAACCTCATCGCGCATTTGCGCGACCTCACTCATGGCGATCTCGTTCAAACGCTTGTTTTCGTTCAGCCTCGATATTCCATAAATAAGGCCGACGAGCGCAAGGACAAAAACGACCGCCGACAGTAAATACGGCGTCGTCCGGTTTCGAAACGGATGGCTCGAAAGATTAAGGTCTGTGATCACGTCTTGTATTTTGTTATCTCGGCTTGCGTGCCGAAATTAACCGCATCAAAACTCAAATTCTATCACGATATGATGCCAGAGTCTTTAACGTGTTTGCACCGGAAAGGTTGCGAAAGTTTAACTTTTTCGGGCGGGCAATTGGCGGTTAAGCTCTTGTGGAGTCAGGTCCCGATAAGCACAGACGCTGTTGCGGCCCTCGCGTTTCGCACGGTAAAGTGCGGAATCGGCCATTTCGACAAGTTCGATCGGGTCATCCGAATCTTCCGGATAGGTCGCTATGCCGAGACTCATTGTGATGTGATGCGTTGATTCAGGCTTCCCCTGACGGATCACGCTGAATTCTTTTTCTTCGACTGCAATGCGTATGCGTTCGGCCGCGATCAATGCCTGCCCAATTTCGGCGTCGAGCAAAAACGCTGCAAACTCTTCACCGCCAAATCGAGCCGCGGCGTCGCCCGCCCGCACGCGATTCATTATGATCTCGCCGACTTCCTCGATCGTCTTGCTGCCGGTTAAATGGCCGTATGTGTCGTTTACATTTTTGAAATGATCGAGATCCATCATCAAAACGCAAAACGGCATATTTTCGCTCTTCGCACGCGCAGCCTCGCGCCGAAGCTCTGAGAAAAACGAACGGCTTGAAAGCAAACCTGTCAGGTCGTCGTGTGAGATAAGCCGGTGGATCTGCTGCTGATATGCGCGGTCGATCTCATCCAAAAGGTCGAAACGCAGGATGTGTTCGCCGATCGTGATCTTGTCGCCGTTTTGAAGCGTTACTTCGGAAACTCTTTCGCCGTTCAAATAGGTTCCGTTTCGCGAACCGAAATCGGTCAGAATATAATCGACCGCGCTTGTCGTTTGGTTCAACACCTTTGCAACCTTTGCGTGCCGCCGCGAAGCCCTGTGGTCATTGATACGAACATCGGCCCCAAGAGCGCGTCCCAAAATAACCTCTTCGCGCTCAAGCGGGATCGGCACCGCAATAAGCTCACCGCTCAGAAAAACGAGCGCAGGACGAAGGTCACGCATTTGACGTTCAGGTCGTTGCATAGAATACACAGCGGGCAAGGCGGGAGGAGCAGCCATCATCTAATAGGATAACTTATCAGATACAAAAATTTCCAGCGTTTTTTCGATTTGGTAGTGCTTTAATTTGGATTCTATTGTTCATTTGTGCTGTCTTTGTTGGGGTGAGTTATATTTCCAGGTTTTCCTTCCGAGATTGTAATGCTTTTCGGACAAATAACCAGCTTCCCCGGAACGTCATTATTGTAGAGAAGGCAGAACGGCAACGGTCTCCGATTGCTGGAATCGTTCTCGGCCCAATATTGCCCTTTGGCGTAAATATACAAAAGCAATCGTCCGTCGTTCAGGGCATCAATTTCAGCCTTTGTAAATGGATACGTAATGTCGAAGTGGATCGATCGTATCTGATGAGCAGCAAGGTCGAAGTCCAACCCCAAACCTTGATACGCATATTCCAATTGATTTGGGACGGTGGGTGGCTGCACAATCCACGTAGTATCGCTAAATCTACCTTCTGCTGGCACATCGCTTGTGTTATTAATAACAATGTCCACCCATGGCTTACGACCCACCGCCAACGGCTCTCGCAAGCGACTATCTCCGAATACGATATTGGGTGTGGGATTTTTCTCACTGTCAGATTGACGCAGACCTTCACGGGCTGGTTCTACGATATAGCTCCAATAGGCGAGCAACATAATCGCGGAAGTCGAGATAAGCGCGGGAATCAGCCACCAGAATCCACGTCGAAGATTTTCATAATCGCCAGCCGTGTAGTGATTGATCGCTATACCCCAAAAGATCGCAACTGCAATGCCGAGAATTGTCAGCAGAAATGTGCTCATCTGTTTTCCTCGCAGGAGGCAAAGTTTGTTTTTGGCAAGGTTTGCGTGTTGTTCGGGATGTTTCTTTGTTTTCTTCTTTTCATTATTTCCCACGGCATTCGTTATTATCGTAACACAAAAATCCTTGACAAAGATTATTTACTGTGTTACATTTAATACCATAAAGTGAGATTCCAATATGGCAAACGTCCTCAAAAAAGAAAAACAGATCGCCGTCATAAGTGCTTTGGCGGAAGGCTCAAGCATTCGTTCTATCGAGCGTATGACAGGCATAAATCGTAACACGATAATGAATCTTGGCGTAAGGGTCGGACAAGTTTCATAGTATGGCAAGCACTAAACCGAAAAAAAGAGGCCGACCGACGCTTCCAAAAGGCGAAGCAAAAACACGATACGTCCCTGTGCGGTTCAGCGATGCGGAATTAAAAGCCTTCTCAAAGGCCGCTAAAAAGAGCCCACAAAAAACACTGTCTGCGTGGATTCGAAATATTTTAAGAGAGGCAATCGAAAATGACTAAGGATTCCAAATTAAGTCATTACCTTCGATTGGAGAGGCTGCGTCCCGCTGGCTTTTGAGCACGAAGTGCGAAAACGGTGCGAGATGCCCGCAAAATGCGTTTGTGAGCGAGACATTCACCTCTCCAGCCGTTTTCGACATTTCGGCTTAAACGATTTACATTGAACTGTTGAAGATCCTTATCGTAAAACTCAGTTCGATTGGCGACATTGTGCATTCATTGCCGGCGCTGGCGCGGATCCGCAAAGCGCTGCCTGAAGCGGAGATCGGTTGGGCGGTTGATACGCGGTTTGCGGAGATACTTCGCGGGAATGGAATGGTCGACCGACTTATCGAGATCGACGCAAAATCGCTGCGCGGCGGCAAGGTGATCGAGGAAATGCTGCTCGATATCGGCAGTCAGCTAAAGAGCCTTCGCAAACATAAATTCGACATTGCCATCGATCTTCAGGGGCTTTTGAAATCTGCGGGGGTGGCGAGGTATTCGGGTGCGCCGAAGCGTTTCGGATTTTCGCGCGACGGGCTTCGCGAACCTGCGAGCCGCATTTTTTATACCGATACCATCGGGATCGAACCAAAGACGCACGTTATTAAAAAAAATCTCGTATTGGCAGAAGGAGCGCTTGGAATCCAAACCGACGGGTCGGAAATAGAATTTCCGATCTTTACGATGGCCGAGCATTCAGCAGAAGCTGATGCAATTCGTGAAAAAGTACACGGCGATTTTGTGATCTTGAATCCGGCCGGCGGCTGGGTTACGAAACTTTGGCCTGCGGAAAATTACGGGGCGCTTGCCGATATGCTTTGGGAAAAGCTCGGCCTCGCTTCCGTTATAGCTATCGGACCGAATGACGACGCACTTGCCGAAGCTGCGATGAATAACAGCCATTGCGGTAAAACAATCGTCGCCGGGCCGAGCCTAAAGGGATTTTACGAATTGGCGAAACATTCGCGCGTTTATGTCGGCGGCGACACCGGCCCGACGCATATTGCCATCGCGGCCGGAACGTCGATAGTCGGCATTTTCGGCCCGACCGAATGGTGGCGAAACGGCAGCCTTAACCCGGACGACATCTGTGTTGAACGCAGCGAAATCGGCTGTCGCGTTGATTGCCACCGCCGCACCTGTTCAAATTGGATATGTATGGACATCTCGGTCGAGACGGTATTCGATGCAGTGAAAAAAAGACTGGAGCGGTGAACGTCCCGTTCACCTTGAGCATGAAGTGCAAAAAATATGCGAAGTCTGCAACAGCGTTGGTGAACGAGACGTTGACCGCACCAGTCGAAAAAAATGCTTGAGACCACGGAAAAGCGAAAACGATTTTTGCAGCGCATTCGCGTACCTCTTGGTTTTGCTTTTGCGATCATTTTGCTTGTGCTTGCGGTTCCGACGGCTGTGTCGATGGCCGCCGGTTCGATAATTGTCGTAAGCGGAATATTGACAAGAGCTTGGGCGGCCGGACATATCCACAAATTCGAACGCCTCGCCATTACCGGCCCATATTCTTTTTCGCGAAACCCGCTTTATTTCGGCAGCTTTCTGCTTGCCGCCGGTTTTGCTGTTGCAGCGGGAGTTTGGTGGCTTGCGGTAATCGTCGGCGTGCTCTATTTAGGCATCTATTTTCCGGTGATGCGCGTCGAAGAAGGAGACCTGAGATCGCGGTTCGGCGCCGAATTCGAAGAGTTTGCGGCAAGCGTGCCGTTATTTTTTCCACGACTTACACCGTGGAAGAAATTGGATGCAGGATTCGATTTTCAGTTATACTTAAAGCATAGAGAATATCAAGCGGCAATTGGAGCCGCCGCCGCCTTTGGATTAATGGCAGCAAAAATTTATTTATTTCCGGTTCAATGAAACGACCAATTTTTACATTCTCGATTCTGCTGACGATGCTGTTTTCCGCAGTATTTGTTTTCGGTCAGACAAATGGTTCACCTGTGGCGGCATCCTTTCCTTTCGCATCGGGTGAGACGCTTCATTTCGAAGGCAAACTTAACAAATTCGTTTCAGTTACGATCGGCGATCTCACGTTCAAGGTCAATGATGCGGACAAAAGCCGTATGCGATTTACGATAGACGCGCGTTCGCGCGGCACGCTGATGAAGCTGTTTCGCTACAGTTTTACTCAGGAAATAGATACATTTGCCGACGCAAACAAACTTTTCGCGATCAGTTCGACCAAGCACGACGTTCAGAAACAAAGAGTACGTAACAGCATCACCGATTTTGATTACGACCGGCGAATGGTAACCTGGATCGAATCGAATCCCGACGAACCGACGAACCGGCCGCGCACAATTGCCAGCGATCTCGAAGGCCCGACGCACGACATCGTTTCGGCGATCTATTATTTGCGAACGCTGCCGCTTGCGGTCGGATATTCGACCACGATAAACATTAGCGATTCGGGACTTGTTTACAAGATTCCTGTAAAGGTGCTGGCACGCGAACGCGAGAAAACGATCTTCGGCAACATTTGGTGCTATCGCGTCGAACCCGAACTATTCGGACCCGGACGTTTTTTCGAACAGAAAGGAAAGATGGAAATTTGGCTTTCCGACGATGCGCGGCGAATCCCTATCCGAGCCAAAGTCAATGCCGAGGTCGGCAAGGTCGAGATTCGTCTCAAGGACGCGACAAACCTCAAATAATCCTCAACAACACGTCCTGAGTCGCCGAAGTTTATCAATTCACTAAAACTTTGTGTGCTTTGTGCCATAACTCTGTTCGCTCTGTGTTAAAAAAATCTAAACACTGAGAACACAGAGGATTTCACAAAGTTCACTAAGAGAATCTCTCACCCGCCATACCACCGTAACCATACCAGCCTTGTATCTTCGCCGCGAACCACGCATAATTTAGGTTTCGTGTTTATTGACCTATGGCTAAAAAAGTTACAGAGAAGAAAATAGAAAGCGACGTGATCGAATTTGTTTTGGACGAGCCCGAATCGGTATCCTCGTGCGCGGTTTTAAATAACGAAACCGAATTACCAAAACCCGAGTTATCCGCAGCCGAGTTGGATTTTGAAAACCGCCCGCCGGCATTTAAAGAGCTCGCACTGCCGAAGCTGCCGGTTCTGGAAAAACAAAATCGGGCGCGCCTTCAGGTTCAGTCGCCGAATCGGATATTTTTCTATTGGTCGTTGAGATCTAATCCATACCAATCGTTAAATCGAGCACTAGGCGCGGATACGGCCGGTTACACGCTTGCACTTCGGCTGATCGATACCGAAACCAGCCGCGAAGAATTGCAGCCCATCGAGACGGACGGTTCTTGGTGGTTCGATGTTGAGGCTGGTCGCGCATACAGCGCAGAGATCGGATTTTATTCGACCACGAAGCCGTTTGTGCGGATACTTTATTCGAACTCTGTAACGACGCCAAGAAAATCACCATCGCAGCGCACCGCAGATTCGGCTGAATGGCGTGTTTCATCGGATAAATTCGCAAAGGTGCTCGACGTGTCCGGTTTTGAAAAAGACGCCTTCGATGTCGCTATCGCCGGCGACGATATCGGAACCTCAGACGATCTGACGCACACGGCATTTGCCGACTTTATCGGCAATGCTGAATATTCGCTAGACGGAATTTCGGCTGAGGATATTCGTTATGCTCTGCTCGCTATTGCCTCGGGCCGTAAACTCGAAGAGCTTCGTTGGAAGATCGGTGCGGCATTGTTCGCGATCCTGCAGGCAAACGCGACGCGCATCAGGGCTGAAAAAGCCGCCGCCGCGATGAGCGAATATTTTGACATAGACGAGGTCGAATTTGAGGAAGAGGAATTCGGCCCCGCAGTTTTCGGAGCGAGCGTCGTGAATTTTCCGAAACGATTCAAAACGCGAACGCGCCAGGAATATTCGCCGGTGAGTTCATTTTCGGTCGGCGTCCGTTAGCCGAAGTTTATTTGAACAGGATGTATAGGATGATCAGGATGTTTGCTTTTTATCCTGCAAATCCTGTATATCCTGTTTGAGTTTATGCCAGTCGGATACTTCAGCCTGATCCTCCACGCACACCTGCCGTTTGTCAGGCATCCCGAATATCCCGAATTTCTCGAAGAAGATTGGCTCTTCGAGGCGATCACCGAAGTTTACCTTCCGCTTATTTTTATCTTTCAATCCTTGCATGAAGCCGGGGCAAAACCGCGGCTTGCGATGAACGTTTCGCCGCCGCTTTGCGAGATGCTTGCCGATCCACTCCTGCAGGAACGCTACACGCGGCACCTCGAAAATCTGCTCGAATTGGCGAAAAAAGAAGAGCATCGCACGCGAACCGAGGACCGACAGTTTCACTACGCGGCAAAGATGTATTCGGATAATCTTTCGGCATCGCTCGGGCTTTGGAACGACCGCTACAAACGAAATTTGGTCAACGCATTTCGCGAGCTGCAGGACGAAGGCGTGATCGAGATCATCACCTGCTGCGCGACGCACGGATTTCTGCCGCTGATCTCGACACACGAATCACGCCGCGCGCAGATTCAGATCGCCGTTACGAATTACAAAAAACATTTCGGGCGGCAGCCGCGTGGCATTTGGCTTGCGGAATGCGCATACGAACCCGGCCTCGAAACGCTTTTGAAAGATGCCGGAATCGAATATTTTATCGCCGACACGCACGCGATTCTTTACGGCGATCCGCGTCCGCGTTTCGGCGTGCACGCGCCCGTTGTCTGCGAAAATGGCGTCGCCGTTTTTGCACGCGATGTCGAAACAAGCCGTCAGGTTTGGTCGGCCGAGGTCGGCTATCCGGGCAACGATCTTTAC
>JBOGOW010000043.1:0-15586 GCA_050748285.1 Pyrinomonadaceae bacterium | reverse complement strand
CGCTTGATTTTTTCACGCCTGTTGCCGACGACCCGTTTGTTTATGGTCAGGTCGCTGCGGTAAATTCGCTCAACGATGTTTATGCAATGGGTGGAAAGCCGTTGTCGGCATTGTCGATAGTTTGCTATCCGCAAAAGGGCGATTTCGACGTGCTCGGCGAGATCTTGGCAGGCGGTCAGGCGGCGATGAATGCCGATGGCGCCGTCGTTATCGGCGGGCACTCGGTCGATGACGCCGAGATGAAATTCGGATATGCTGTAACCGGCGTTGTCCATCCTGATAAAGTAATAACAAATGCTGGAGCAAAGCCAGGCGATGTTCTGATCCTGACGAAACCGATCGGAACCGGCGCGATCAATACCGCGATCAAACATGGAAAAGCTTCCGCCATCGCGATCGATGCAGTTACAAAAGCGATGACAAATTCCGCCGCCGCCGCATCAAAAGCTATGGTCGAGACGGGCGCAAATGCGTGTACCGATATAACTGGTTTCGGGCTGCTTGGTCACGCATTTGAAATGGCAAAGGCAAGCAATGTTACATTTGAAATAGATTCGCAATCGATTCCACTGCTTCCGGATGTTCTGGAATTGATCGAACAGGGAATGCTAACTCGCGGTGACAAGAACAATCGCGTTTATGTCGGTGATACCGTGGCGTTCGACGATTCAGTTTCGGGAATTATGCAAAGCGCGCTTTTCGATCCGCAGACTGCCGGTGGCTTGCTCGTTAGCATGGAATCACCGAAAGTCAAAATTTACCGAGCACTTCTGCCCGATTCGTTTGTCATAGGTAAAGTCGCGCGGCGCGCGGAACATTTGATCGAGGTCAATTAGGTGTATTTATTCATTTTTGAATCCATCGGAACCTCCGAGCTGATTCTGATCGGCATCGTGGCGTTGATATTTCTCGGCCCGCGAAAACTGCCTGAGATGGCGCGAAAGATCGGCAAGATAATGGCGGAATTTCGCACGACCACGCAGGAATTTAAATCCACATGGGAGCGCGAGGTGAATTTCGACGAAGAGGCAAAAGCATTTGAGATTGATCTTTTGGAAGAAGATGCGGCCGAAAAAAGTGTAAACGAGCCGGCAACCCAAAACGCGGAAAATACGATCGGCTCGCCGGAGATCAAGGCGATAGATAAAGAAAGTTTTGATCGGATCGCAGCGGAATCAAAGAACGACGAGGAACCTAAGCAAGACGCGGAATCGGGCGAAGAAGATACGAACATTTTGTCGGACAAACGCAATTGGCTTTAGCTCTAATTTTTCCGATGTTTTTCGTGTTCGTTTGTATGATTTGGCGGGTAAACATTCTTTGATCGGAAAGAATCCACTAAACGACACGAAAACACACTAAAAATTATTCTCCGGCAATAAATACGAAACGAAATAATTGCACAAAACAGACGCAGTAGAAAATTATTGATCTCTTGAATGAACGACGAAAAGGGCGAAAACGAAAATGTACGCGGCGGCAACATGTCGTTTTTGGAGCATATTGACGAGCTTCGGAAACGGCTTGTAAGCAGTGTGATCATTATAGTTGTTGCGTTTATACTTTGCTGGTTCGTTTCCGATACAATATACGATTTTCTGAGCATTCCGATCAGACGCGCACTTAGTCAGGCTGTCAGGCGGAACTTGCCGGTAAGCGGCATCACCGGACAGGAAAAGCTGCTCGCGATCGGCGAGATCAAGGAAGGAGACCGCGGCCGATACATTTTCGATCGCGCGACGAATCTCGGCCCGACCGTGATTGTGCCGGGCACTTCCGTTTTGGCCGAGGTCGCGCGCGATTCCGAAGGTAATCTCGGCCTCTTCACCACAGAGCCGCTGATAACCAACAACGCCGTCGTTCCGAAAGGCGTCAGGCTTCCTGTAAAATTTGAAACCATTGCGCAAAGCGAGCCGAATGCTGATGAGCGGATGACGGTTACCAAGGCGGGCGAAACGTTTTCACTTTTTGTCACAGTTTCGTTGTATTCCGCGATCGCGTTCTCGATTCCGCTTCTGCTTTGGCAGATATGGAAATTCATTTCGCCGGCGCTCTATGAGCACGAACGTGCATATGTAACGCCATTTATTGGTTTGTCCAGTGTCTCTTTTGTTCTGGGTGCTGCGTTCGCCTACTATGTCCTTTTTCCTCCGGCCGCTCGTTATTTGCTTGGGCTCGGCGAGGGCGAATTTCAATTGCTTTTAAACGCGAATGATTATTTGGATTTCATCTTGATAATTATGCTTGCGATGGGGCTTATTTTTCAGATGCCGGCCGTCACTTATGTTTTGGCACGTATCGGGATTATTTCGGCGGGTTTTTTGGCGCGCAGCTGGAAGGTCGCAATTGTTGTGATACTTATTGTTGCCGCCGTTGCGTCGCCGACCGGCGACATACCGAACCTTTTGCTTTTTGCGACGCCGATGATGGTTCTGTATGTTGTTTCGATCGGGATAGCATGGTTCTTTGGAAAAAAACGGACAAAAACGGGAATTGCGGAGGGCTGATACAACACAACGCGGCCAATTTGCATCTTGAATAATTAGAGATAACTGTCTAAAATCTAAAGGTTCGTAGCGTGTACTATTGGATGAACCGGTCACCGGTTGTGAAAGATTTGATTTTCAGGAGTTTTATGATCATGTCAAAGCTGAAATTATTGTGTAATTTTTCGATCGCGGCAATGTTGCTTGCGTTTTGTGTTTCGGGTGTATTTGCACAAAAGGACAAAAACCAGGTCAGCCAAGACCCAACCGAAAAGCCGAAAAACGTAAAGCCTGAACTCAAAGCGGCATACAAACGGTGGCTCGACAATGACGTTGCGTACATCATTACGAAAGATGAACGGCGCGCTTTCCAGGCGTTGCAAACCGACGAGGAACGCGAGAATTTTATCGAGAATTTTTGGCGTCGGCGCGATCCAGATCCTGACACTGAGGAAAACGAATACCGCGAAGAATATTACGAGCGTATCGTTTATTCAAACGAAAAATTTACATCCGGCATACCGGGTTGGAAAACCGATCGCGGCCGCATCTACATCGCGTGGGGTAAGCCCGATTCGGTCGAATCGCATCCGTCGGGCGGTTCTTATGAACGCCCTAGTTATGAAGGCGGCGGTTCTACCTCGACCTATCCGTTCGAGATATGGTTCTATCGGCACCTTGACGGCGTCGGCGACGGCATTGAGATAGAGTTTGTCGATCCAACCGGATCGGGCGAATATCGCATAGCCCGTGATGCTAATGAAAAAGATGCCTTGCTTTATGTTCCCGGAGCGGGCCAGACATTGTCCGAACAGCTTGGTTTTTCAAATAAAGCCGACCGTATTTCCGGAATCAATTCAGGCCGCGGAATATTCGGGCAACGTCAGCAGGATTCGCCGTTTGAGCGTTTGCAGCGGTATGCCGATCTTCAGCGTCCGCCGCAGGTGAAATTTGGCGATCTTCAGTCGGTTTTGACCGATTCGCCTGTAATCGATAAAAACCCGCTGGACTTTGATCTTCGCGTCGATTTCTTCAGGCAATCGGATGATCGCGTGATTGCGACATTCACGGTTCAGACCGAAAATAAGCAATTGACATTCAATGATGACGGCAGCGGGATTTCGACGGCGTCGATGAATATTTTCGGCCGCATAACTGCCGTTTCGGGCAAACGCTCTGGCATTTTTGAGGATTCTGTAACCGCGAATGCACACTCACAGGAGCTTTCGGAATTAAAAACAAAGAAATCGATCTATCAAAAGGCGATCGCTCTTTCACCCGGAAACTACAAGGTTGACGTCATTGTTCGCGATGTCGGAACCGGAAATCGCGGGATCGTAAATCAAGGGTTCGTCGTTCCGCGTTACGATGATAAAAAACTTTCAACGTCGTCACTTATTCTCGCTTCGAAACTTCGTTCGACAAATGAAAGCGATACCGGTGCAAGGTTCGTTATCGGCAGTGCAAAGGTGATACCGAATGTTGAAGGCAAGTTCAAGCGCGGCGAAGAGGTCGGGGTGTATCTTCAGGTTTACAATGCCGGGATCGACCAAACGACTTTACGGCCAGCCGTCGATGTCGAATACCTTCTTACAAAGGACGGCAAACAGATCCTGAAACAGCCGGAAGATTGGAACGGGCTTAGCGATTCGAGCCAACGGCTGACACTAGCACGGCTACTGCCGACAACGACTCTTGATCTTGGCGAATATGAGCTAAAAGTCATCACAAAGGATAAAACCGGCGGACAGGTTGTCGAAAATAAGGGTAAGTTTACGATAACGAACTGATGATTTTCGACACATTGTTTAAGGACAATGTGAAAGTAGTCGGTTAGGAATTTTTTAACCACTAAATCACGCTAAAAGACGCGAAATATTTTGTGTAATTTGGTGTTTTTTAGTGGTTAATTTTCTTTGTTTTCTTCTTTTCAATTTTTGCGATTTACCTTGATAAGCGGTGCGTTCGAGCCTTCACTGGTCGCGAACAATATGTCTGAAGTCGCACCGTATGCGACCGCTTCACCGATCAATCTTGCGCCAAGATTTACCATTACAGGCCGCTGATTCCATATCTCGTCAAACCGTTTCGCATTTTGCGGAAGCGTGAATTCGAAACCCGCATAATAGTCGCACAAAACAAGATGTTTGCCGTCCGGCGAAATATCGCCGCCGGTAACGACGCCGCTCGGCGTATCCGGGAGTGAAATTTCGTCGATCTTCGAAGCCGTTTGAATTTCATCGCGCCCAAATTCGGGATTGAGATGAAATACTTCCGCAGATCCCTTCGATCGTTTTGTTACGACATACATCTCGCCGGAAACCGGGTGAACCAATAATGACTCGGCATTATTTCGACCGTTCGGATAATTGAATTTCAGCACCTCGGCATTTTGTGAAAACAACGGTTTCTCCCGCGATGAGGACGCGCTTTCGTCCGATAAAAACGGTTCTTCGATACGGTAAATTACGTGAACATCCCGCTTTAGTTCGTTGTCGCCGATCTCGCCTATGTATAAAATGCATCGACCGTCGGCTGCCTTGATCTCTGCCATATCTTCCCAATCGAAATTCGTCGCATTTGGGATTTTCCAGATTCCCAGCGATTTGCCAAGCGAGTCGAATGCATAGACAAACGGCCCATCACCCGAATCGTTATGCGTCCAAAACGTATCGTTCCGGCAGCTTGAGACGGCAATACCGCTGCTTTCTGTTATCTCAGGCGACTCGATTCGGGCAAGGATAACAGGCTCGTCGAATGCCGCCGTGTTCGGATCGATCTTTACCTCGCCGCTGCCGAAACGATAGTTAGCGCACGACCAGACGGTGCAGACTGAAATGACAATGCAAACGAATTTAGTTATAGTTTTTAACGACATACTTTGCCCGTAATGCACTTAAACGCTCGCTTGCGAGCCGATGTTCAAAACATTCACGATCATTCTATCGTAAAGGAATCAGGAAAGCGTAAATGAACGTTGGAACCGAATGGCTGATCGAGGCCGCTGAATGTGATCCTGAAAAACTTCGCGATGAAAGTGTGCTTCGCGGGATATTCGAGCGCGTGATCCGCGATCTAGATCTAAAGGTTATCGATTCGGTTTGGCATAAATTTCCCGGCGAAGGCGGCGTAACCGGCCTCACCGCATTGACCGAATCGCATCTCGCTTGTCATACCTATCCCGAAAACGGAATCGCAACTTTCAATTTATATTGCTGTACGACGCGGCCGGAATGGGATTGGGAAAATACGTTGAGAGACCTTCTGGGCTCAAAGATCATAAGCGTTTCAAAAATAGAAAGAGGTTCCCCAGAGCGAAAAAATCCCCAATTCCAAATCCCAAATCCGAAATCAATATCGGCTGGAGGCGAGAGATGAGCCTTCTTGCCGCTAACTGCCCGTCATGCGCCGGCCCGATTGAGTTTAAGTCGGGCTCGACGATCGTGCTTGTCTGTCCGTTTTGCCGTTCGGCGGTTGCGCGAACCGATCGCGGTTTGAGCGATCTAGGTAAGGTTGCGGAGATCGCGGAATCACAATCGCCGCTAAAACTTGGGCTCAAAGGTGAATACAAAGGCAATCGTTTTGAGCTTACAGGACGCGCACAGCTAAAGCACGAATCGGGCGGTTATTGGGATGAATGGTATGCAACGTTTTCCAACGGTTGGGTCGGCTGGCTTGCCGAGGCGCAGGGTCGTTTTTATCTGACATTTTATCAGCCGCTTCCAAAAGAAGTGAGTTTGCCTTCATTCGATGATCTTCAGATCGGCCGCGTGGTTTCCGAAATCCCAAGCCCAATTCCATTACAGGTAACGGAAAAAGGTGTTGCAACTTCGGTTGCCGCCGACGGTGAAATTCCGTATCGGCTTGTTCCGAATGAACAGAATCAATATGCCGATCTTACCGGCAAAGACGATGCGTTCGGCACGATCGATTTCTCAGAGTCGCCGCCGTGGGTTTTCATCGGTCAGCAAGTCTCGCTTGCCGACATCGGACTCGCTGACGAGCGTCCAGTGCAGCGAGAGGCGCGTCGAACTACTGCTGCTTCAATGGGCTGCCCGAACTGCGGCGGTCCGTTAGCGCTGGTCGCACCGGATAAAGCCGAACGTGTCGCCTGTCCAAATTGCGATTCGCTTCTTGATGTAAATCAGGGAAATCTTTCGTATCTAAAAGCTCTGAATCCAACACAGGCCGACAAGAATTTCGTCCTGCCGGTCGGGGCAGAAGGAACGTTTTCGGGCAATGTGAAATTCAAAATAATCGGAGCCGTTGTCAGGAGCGTTTACATCGACGGTGTTCATTATTATTGGCACGAATATCTGATGTACAACCCGATGATCGGTTTCCGCTGGCTCGTGCATTCCGACAATCATTGGAATTTTGTCGAACCCGTCAATCCAGCCGAGGTCGCGGCAAGCGGATTTGGCACCTCGATCACCGCCGTGCCAAGCGCGGTCGAATACAACGGAACGAAATACAAGATATTTCAGGATGCTCCAGCCTCGGTCGAATACGTAAAAGGCGAATTTTATTGGCGCGTGGAACAAGGCGAACGCGTGAGGGCGATCGACTATGTCGCGGCTCCGGTCATGCTTTCGCAGGAAGTAACGGAAAACGAGGTCAACTGGTCTGCAGGCGTGTATATGACGAACGCGGAGATCGAAAAAGCCTTCGGCGTTTCAGATCTGCCAAAGCCGTGGTCGGTCGGTCCAAATCAGCCGTTTACCGGTTCATTTTACTACACGTGGGGATTGCTTCCGCTTTTATTGCTTTTCGTGATCGCAATAGTAATGATACCGCTTAGCGGTTTAACGACGACGATCTTTTCGCAGCAGATCGAGCTGCCGCCGATGGCGAATGCGACAACGGCTCAAACCATATTCAGCACACCGTTCGATATCAAGGGAAATCGAAATCTTCGCGTTACGGCTTCGGCACCGGTCAACAATTCGTTTGTCGAGCTTGATGTCGATCTTGTAAACGATCAAAGCCAGGAGATCGAATCTGTCGCCGTCCCGATCGAATATTACACCGGCACAGACAGCGACGGCGCATGGAGCGAGGGCGGCCAATCGCAGGACGCTACCGTTTCATCATTGCCTGCCGGCAAATATACTTTACGGATCGAGGGAACGTGGCAGAATTGGCAGCAGTCGATTCCGATAACCGTAAAGGTCGAACAGAATGTGTTGCGCGGCGTTAATTTTATTTGTGCGTTGATCGCGCTTGCGATCGTTCCCGTTTTGGGATTTATAAGAAAATGGACGTTCGAAAGCAGCCGTTGGAAAGACAGCATGTTTACGGTTAGTTCCGATGATTCTGATGATTAGAAACTGAGGTAGTTTATGCTCAAAATTGCTTATATCGTTTTTGGCGGATTTGTTTTGTTCGCATACGCGACTGCGGCGTGGTTCGGTTGGGAACTCGCCAATTCGGGCAGCAAATCGCGTCTTGGCGTGCCGTTTATCTATACAGGTTTTCGTGGAGGGAAATAAATGTTGATGAGTTTGCTAAATATGAACGCGCTTGCGTTCGTCGTAAAACTCGACCAATTGGTCGAGGTTCTTGTAACCACGCTTATCTTTGTCGTGATCGGTTTGATATTTTTTGCGATCGCATTTTTTATCATGGATAAGGTTACGCCGTTCTCAATGCGTAAAGAGATCGAGGACGATCAGAACGTCGCGCTCGGCGTCGTCATCGGCTCGCTGGTGATCGGCATCGCAATAATTATCGCCGCCGCCATTCACGGCTGATCAATGTAAAACGGAAAATGAAATATGGAAAATGAATTGAGGTTTTTCATTTTCCTTTATCCGTTATCCATTTTCCGTTACTATGAAGCGTACACCGCTACTATTCCTCAACGTCATCATCATCGCCACGTGCGGCTTGATCTATGAGCTGCTCGCAGGCACGCTTTCCAGTTACGTTCTTGGTGATTCGGTAACACAATTTTCCTTTATCATCGGCATCTATCTTTTTGCGATGGGCGTCGGTTCGTATCTATCGCGCTTCATCGATAAAAATGTCGCCGAGAAATTCATCGACATCGAACTCGCCGTTGCTGTTATCGGCGGCTTTTCCGCGCCGCTGCTTTTTCTGACTTTCGCTTACGTTTCTTATTTCGGAATCGTGCTTTATACGACCGTATTTATTATCGGCACGCTTGTCGGGCTCGAGATCCCGCTGCTGATGCGCATCCTGAAAGACGAGCTCGATTTCAAAGAACTCGTTTCGCGTGTTCTTGCTCTCGATTATGTCGGAGCACTTGTTGCGTCCCTTCTTTTTCCGATTTTTCTCGTTCCAAAACTCGGATTGAATCGCACGTCGCTTGTGTTTGGAATGTTGAACGCCGCAGTTGGCCTTTGGGCGACGTGGCTGCTTGAACCGATGATCGCCAATCGTAAGTTGACGGTTTTGCGAATCAAAGGCGCCATCGTTTTGGTGCTGCTTGGCATCGCGTTGATAAAAGCCGACCGTCTTACAACACTCGCCGAAGACGGTTTGTTTACCGACAATATCGTCTATGCAAAAAGCTCGCCGTATCAACGCATCGTCGTGACAAAAGGCAAAACGGGACACGCTCTTTTTCTAAACGGCAATCTGCAATTCAATTCTTTCGACGAATATCGCTATCACGAAGCGTTGGTTCATCCGGCATTTGCGGCCTTCAACGGAGAGCCGAAACGCGTTCTAGTCCTCGGCGGCGGCGATGGACTCGCGTTGCGAGAAATTCTGAAATACAAATCGGTCGAATCGGTGCAGCTTGTCGATCTCGACCCGATGATGACCGGTCTTTCACGGGCCTTTCCGGCGCTCGGCGAACTTAACCATCATTCGTTTGACGACCCACGTGTTTCGGTTACGAACGGCGATGCATTCATCTGGCTGGACAGCACCGACGCCAAACCTTTCGACATCGCGATCGTCGATTTTCCCGACCCGAACAATTTCGCGCTCGGCAAACTCTACACGACGCGCTTTTACAATCTACTAAAATCAAAACTAAAACCCGACGCAGCTGTCGTAATCCAATGCACATCGCCGCTGATCGCCCGCAAATCGTTTTGGTCGATCATAAAAACGCTCGAAGCCGTCGGCTTTACCGTTAAGCCTTATCAAACAACCGTTCCAAGCTTCGGCGTTTGGGGCTACGCGCTTGCCAAACTTCAGCCATTCGAAACACCGTCGAAACCGCCCGACGGCATCGTCCTGAAATTCCTGAATCACGAATCATTTGCATCGATGTTCGAGTTTCCAACCGATATGAAAATGCCGGAAGGCGAGATCGAAATAAACCGATTGGACAATCAGGCTCTTGTTCGTTACTACGAAACCGAATGGAGACGGTTTGAATGAGTTTCGCCACGAATGGCACATATACAGAAAAAATTCGTGGCATTCGTGCAATTCGTGACTAAATTCTTATGAAACTAAGCCGACGAGAATTATTGGCGACATTCCTCGGCGCGCCGTTTGCGTTTGCCGCGTGTCGAGAAATCGGCGCGCCCGAGCGGTTTCCAGACGGTGAGATCGTTGGTCAGAGCGTGCAGCTTGGGCATATTTTGCGTGAGATGCGCAGCTTCGATGTGCCGGCGGACAATTGGCAAACGGTGAAGGTGGCGATCATCGGCGGCGGTGTTGCGGGGCTTTCGGCGGCCTGGAAATTGTCGAAAAATGGTTTTAACGATTTTGTTTTGCTCGAACTTGAGAAAGAGATCGGGGGCACTTCGCGGTCGGGAATAGGACAGCCGGTGAGCTATCCTTGGGGCGCACATTATTTGCCTGTGCCGTTTCAAGAAAATACCGAGCTGATTGATTTGCTCGATGAAATGTCGTTGACGGACAATCGCAGCGTAAATGGCGAAGTCATTATCAAAGAACAATATCTTTGTCGCGAACCGGAGGAACGTATTTTTTACAAGGGCCGCTGGTACGAAGGATTGTATCTCCACGTGGGCGAATCGGAAGACGACAAAGTTCAGTTAACGGCGTTTCAAAAACAAATCGACTATTGGATCAACTGGCGGGACAGTTCCGGAAGGCGCGCATTTATTGTTCCATCGGCTCTTTGTTCACAGGATGCCGAGGCGACCGCACTCGATAAAATATCTTTCGCTGAATGGCTGCGGCAAAATGGTTTCACATCAGAGCGTTTGATCTGGTATTGCGATTACGCCTGTCGCGATGATTATGGGTTGAAACTCGAACAGACATCGGCCTGGGCAGGGCTGTTTTATTTTTGTTCTCGCGTACGAACAGCTGGTCAAGAATCGCAACAATTTATCACTTTTCCCGAAGGAAACGGACGGTTTGTAAATCATCTCTCGGACTCGGTTAAGGACAAGATCCGAAAATCGCACGTTGTAGTTTCGATCATTCCAAATGTAAATAACGTGGATGTCATTTGTCTCGTTAACGGCCAGCTTCGCGGTTTTCGCTGCGAGAAAATTATCTATGCCTCGCCTATATTTACTGCACCGTATGTGATTCGCGGCTTCAATGAAGACGCTCCGTTTGTAGCTAATGAGTTTCAGCACAACGCGTGGTTTGTCGCAAATCTTTTTCTAAAAGATCGGCCCAAACCGCGTTTTGCAAAAGATTTTCCGCTTGCCTGGGACAATGTTTTTTACGAAAGCCCGTCGCTCGGCTATGTAAATGCCACGCATCAGAAAGGCATCGACTACGGCCCCACGATTCTTACTTACTATTACCCGATGTGCCACGAAGAAGACGGTCGGACAAAACTTTTCAATTACGAATGGCGCGATCTCGCCGACGTTTGCCTGACCGACATCTCCCGAGCTCATCCCGACATTTACGAACTCTGCGAACGAATCGATATAATGCGCTGGGGACACGCAATGATAAGTCCGCGGCCGAATTTCATCTGGAACAGCGTCCGCAAAAAAGCAATGCAGCCATATCGAAACATCCATTTCGCGCACACTGACCTAAGCGGCATAGCACTTTTTGAAGAAGCGTTTTACCACGGTTTGAGAGCAGCTACATCATTATGAAGGCAATAAAAACGTTTACGATTCTTGTTTCAATTATCATACTTATCGGCGCGACCGTTGTCTTGGTTCCGGCTGAGTACTTTGTATTGGAAAGAAAATGGAGTATCGAATGGGGCCAGAAAGGAACATACCTCAAATTGAAGAAATACGAGCTTATCGGGCAACCGGAGGAGTTGCGTACCTGGTTGTTAGAAATAGATGGCGCTCCAGGGCAAGAAGCTTTTGTGAATTTCATTATTTGGGGGCTAGACCACCCAGACGATTTTGCTTTGATCATAGGAGGACTTGAGCCAGACCGGAAGCCATCACTCCTCGTGGTACTCGCGGGAATGATCCAAGACAGAAAACTGGAAAATCTTTTTAGGAAGAGCTTTTCTGAACACACTTCGTCGGATATACAGACGATACTTGGCTATATCAATGAGTACGGACAAGAAAACTGACACGCTCGGGAACATCTGGCTGTTTTCCAGGAACATTGACCTGTCAGTCTTTCTCGGCAGTGCGGTGGTATCTTTGCTTCTCCTTGCGGTCGGTTGGCGGCATGGTGTTTTGAATGAGGAATCGCCGGATTGGACGTGGATCTCGGCTGTGCTGCTGATCGATGTCGCGCATGTTTGGTCAACCAGCTTTCGGGTTTATTTTGACACGGCGGAATTCAAGCGGCGGTTTTGGCTTTACCTGCTTGTTCCTGTTTTCGGTTATGCAATCGGCGTTGCTTTTTATTCGGAAGGTGAGCTTACATTTTGGAAAGCGCTTGCGATTGTTGCTGTTTTTCATTTCATCAGGCAGCAATACGGCTGGGTCGCACTGTATCGGCGAAAGCTGGGCGAGACGGAAAACTGGACTTGGGTGGTCGATGCGTCGGCGGTTTATCTTGCGACGGTTTATCCGCTTGTATTTTGGATGACATCGCTGCCACGAAACTTCAACTGGTTTGTCGCCAACGACTTTTTCGCGATACCCGGTTTTGTTGACGAAGTTCTTTTTCCGATTTACGTTTTCGCATTGGCGGCTTACTTTGCGAAATCGATCTATTTATATTTCTCGAGGGATTTTGTGAATATCGGCAAAGACATAGTCGTTGCGACGACCGCAGTTTGCTGGTATGTAGGCATAGTTGCTTTCAATTCGGATTACGCGTTTACAGTTACGAACGTGATCATTCACGGCGTGCCGTATTTTGCTCTGATTTATTTTTATGCAAAAGCGCGACGCGAATCTACGGGGACTGTTTATCGAACGCTTTCGCAGCATTGGATAATTTTTCTTGCCTCGCTTTGGGCACTTGCATACATCGAAGAATTGTTTTGGAATCGCGGTGTTTGGCATGAACGGCAGTGGCTATTTGGCGGCTATTGGGATTGGAGAGAGTGGAAAGTTTATCTCGTTCCGCTACTCGCGGTTCCGCAGCTTACGCATTACATTCTTGACGGATTTATCTGGCGGCGAAAAAGTAATGCGAATTTCCGCATTGCAGGATAGAGAGATTCGCCACAAAAAGCACAAAAAGCGCAAATTGTTTTTGTGAAATTTCGTGTAAGTTCGTGGTTAAATGTAATCAGCAATGAACCGATCCTCAAAAAGCGTGCTTTCGATTTTTATAACATTCGGCATTTTAATTACACTGACGTGCCGGAGCTCGAACAATTCCGGCGGATTTGAGATTCTCGGTCCGGCAGACGAAACGATTGAAGCAGGGCGGCTTGTGCAGGAAGCAAACGCCGATCTCAAGAAGATAAAGGTCTTATACGATGAAAACGAAAGCAAGAGGCAGAAGATAAAAAATGCGCTTGAAACGGACAATAAGGACGAAGTAAAAAAAATCTCCGATGATGTCGTAGATATCATCAACGAAGGTTTCGATTCCGGTAAGGCAGCGGTTGAAAAGATACAGCAGGCCGGCGATATGAATATCAACGACGATTACAAAGAGTATCTTCGTTTGAAGGAATCTGCGTTGCTTAAACAAATGGCGGCGTTCGAAGAATACCGGCAGGCGGCTCGAACGCTTCGTGACAACTACGATCCGAAAAACACGCAGCTACGCGACAAAGTGAAGGCGGACTTCACTGCAAGGAGCGAGAAATATCGCGAGATAATGGAAGATGCCCGCAATTACAGCAGCCAGGCGAACGAGCTTTACAAGGAAACACTGAAGAAGCAAAATCAGTAGGCTGAATGAAACGCGTACCAAACCAACCAAACAACATTGACGGCGAAGTTCAAACTTATCCAATAAACATTCTGTATCAACTCCCTATCCCAGCGTCTCTGCTGTAAAATAGGTTTCTTATGATGGCAGCCGAACTGGT
This sequence comes from Pyrinomonadaceae bacterium, assembly GCA_050748285.1. Taxonomy (GTDB): domain Bacteria; phylum Acidobacteriota; class Blastocatellia; order Pyrinomonadales; family Pyrinomonadaceae; genus OLB17. The sequence goes on along the minus strand of JBOGOW010000043.1, from coordinate 1,765 downwards.
AAATCCCGATGCACTGAATTCGACGATCGAGTTTCTTACTGCGATGGTTACTCCGACATTGTTGATGTCTGCTACAGGATCGCTAGTGCTTTCGACATCGACACGACTTGGGCGCGTCATCGACCGCGTTCGCGAACTCGAAGGGCGGCTTAGCGAACTGATCGTGACGAAAGATCAGGACAAAATCCCGCTTTATCTCAAACGCGTTGATACGGTCGTGAATCTTCTCGATAAGGTAACCAGCCGCGCGCGAATATTGCAGCGGGCAATGGGTGCATTTTATTACGGGCTTGGGTTCTTTGTTTTGACCAGCGTTACTATCGCCATCGCAGCATTTTTTAATACATATCGCTGGCTACCGATACCGGTCGGGATAGTCGGGATAATTTTCCTGTTTTACGGCAGCGTGCTGATGCTGCTTGAAACACGGATGGCGACCGCCACGGTAAATGCCGAGATGGATTTTACGTGGGCTCTCGCAAACATAGTTGCGCCGAAAGAAATAATCGATAAATATACGTACAATGCACACGGAAAACGCCGCATCAGACGCGCGGTACTTGAAACTCTTGAAGAGGAACGAACTCGAGAGCCGAATCGACGCACTTGAGCGGCTTCTTACATCTTGCACAGTATGTCCAAAAGATTGCGGCAATGATCGACTGAATGACGAGATCGCCGCGTGTTATTCTGGCCGCCTGCCGATAGTCTCAAGCTACACCGCGCATTTTGGAGAAGAACCGTGTTTGAGCGGAACTCACGGCGCCGGAAATATTTTTTTCGGCAACTGCAATCTCCGCTGTGTTTACTGCCAGAATTATCAGATCTCACAAACATGGAAAGAGCAAAAGAAAAACGAGGTAACGCACGAGCGTCTGGCCGAAATGATGCTCGAGCTTCAAGATCGCGGCTGTCATAATATCGGTTTTGTTTCACCCACGCATTTTGCTCCTCAAATGGCCCGTGCCATTCTGATCGCCGCCGAAAACGGCTTGCGGCTGCCGATAGTTTACAACACAAACGCCTACGATTCAGTCGAGGTTTTAAAACTGCTCGACGGCATCGTCGATATCTATCTGCCCGATCTGAAATACGCCGATTCCAACGGCGGCTTTCAATATTCAAAGGTGCGCGATTACACCTTTCATGCTCGTCGTGCGATCAAAGAAATGCATCGTCAAATGGGCGACTCGCTCGTTTTTGGTGACGATGGTTTATTAAAACGCGGCCTGATGATTCGCCTTCTCGTTCTGCCAAACGACATCGCCGGAATCGAAGAAAATCTTCGCTGGATCCGCGACGAGCTTTCGCCTCGCACCGCAATCTCTCTGATGGCTCAATATTACGCCACCAACAAAGCCGCGACCGACGACCGTTATATTTTGCTCTCTCGCCGCATCTCCGAGGGCGAATGGTTCAAGGCCTTTTCTTTACTCGAAGACCTCGGCATCGAAGAAGGCTTTATGCAGGAATACGAATCGGCGTCACACTATTACCGACCGGATTTCACGGATGCGGAAAAGCCCTTTCGTGATATTAGGGATTTTGAGTAGAATAATCACGCAAATTGGCTATGGAAAAGAAAAATGAAATAAAATTATTTGAAGAACGAAAGGTACGCACTCTTTGGGACGACGAGCAGGAAAAATGGTATTTGGCCGTCGTAGATGTAATCTCGGTCTTAACCGACAGCGCTAATCCGCAGGTGTATTGGCGGGTCTTAAAAAAGAGGCTCAAGGACGAGGGAAATGAAACCGTTACAAAT
>JBOGOW010000042.1:0-15648 GCA_050748285.1 Pyrinomonadaceae bacterium | reverse complement strand
GTGGAATGCAAGGCGCGGCACAGAACGGAACGCCGATGGTCGATAATTCGTCGGGCGGCGGATCTGGCGGTCAATCTGGCGGCGGATCGGGACAATCGAGTGCCCCGCCAAGCGGTGGACAAACCGGCGGTGGCGGTGGAAGCGGTGCAGGTGAGAGCCCAGGTTCGACCGGTGCGGGTTCTGGTGGTGCCGGAGGCAGCAGTGGCACCGAAGGAAACCCACCGCAGGAAGTTCATGGTACAAACACGACGCAATATCCGGATGGCTCAAAAAAGACGGTGCACCCAGACGGAACTACGACGGACGAACAAGCCGACGGAACTACGACTACGCATTATCCAGACGGGAAGTCAAAGACGGTCAATCCGGATGGATCAACGGAAAAACACTATCCTGACGGCAAGACGAAAACAACGAGTGCGGATGGTACTGAAACAACGGAATATCCAGACGGTTCGGTGAAAACGCATGGTCCGAATCAATCTTGATTCTCGATAGGGCGGGTGTCGCGTTGCGGCAAAAGTTCTTTAAATGATAACTGAAAATTGCGAACATTTGGATCGAATTGATGGACGCTGAAAATCTACGACAACATCTTGTTAGCCCAACAACGCACCTTTACTGCGTTTTGGATGGAGCATCGGTGCCAAAACTGCCTAAGCGGCTTTTTGAGACCGAGACTCCGAATCACTGTTTGTTCAAGGGCGATCTTGAGCCTGATATGCTCTATGTTGCGCCTTATGTAGTTTTAATGGTGCATGGAGCTCCGTTTACCGACTGGGTTTTTGACGAGGGCTTTGGAAAACACTGGGGCATTTTTGCCCAAAGCCGGCATTCGATCCGTGAAATGCGCCGCCACTTCCGATCGCTCGTTACGGTTTACGATGAAAATGCAAAAACCTTGACGTTTCGTTTTTACGACCCGCGAGTTTTGAATAAGTTCGTCCCGATGTTCGACGCAGAGCAGCTTGATACGTTTTTTGGAACGGTCGAATCATACTATGCCGAGAGCGAGGACAAATTAGTCAAATATCAGCTCGAGAATGGAAGCTTAAAGCAGAAGGAATTAGAATAGGAGAATTGTAGATTATGCCGCAAGGGCCAGCAGCAAGAATTACAGATAACGTGGTACATCCTTTGCCGCCGGTTTTGACGCCGGGGCCGGGAAGCATGAATGTGCTGATAGGTTTTTTACCTGCTTGGCGCGGTGTTCCGGCTGCCGCTGCCGCGGCGCTGCAGGCAGCAAAAGCGGTTTCGGATACTGCGATAAAGGTTGCGCAGGCCGCAGCAACCGCGGGAGCCGCAACACCTGCCGGCCCCGGATTAAAAGCGGCCGAGCAGGCAACCATCGGTGCATCGGCCGCTGCAATGGCGTCGATGATCTCGGGTTTGTCCGGCGGAGCCGATATCCACGCGTGTGTAACGCCGTTTCCGCTCCCGCCGCACGGTCCCGGCGTCGTGATTGACGGTTCGGCAACCGTTTTGACTAATAATCTCCAACAATGTCGCTTGGGCGATACTATTTTGGAACCTGTTGGTCCTCCAAATAAAATCGCGTTGGGTTGCTTTACGGTGATTGTTGGCGGTTAATTTATAGAAAATGCTTGTAATAAAAGAAGCTCAGATTCAGGCCTTTATTGCGTCGAACGATGCCGAGCTTTGCCGCGTCGTTTCCGATGCCACACGTGAGGCGTGCCCCGAACGCGTCAAAGGCTACGGTGACGAAAAACTCGACCGGATGGCGATGAACGCCGTTTTACGAGCGCGAAAACGCGGGCTTGAAAAGGCAGAAGACATCTCTGCCTTTGCCGCAGTTATGTTCGAAACGTCGCCGCGATTTGATGAGCAAAAAGAGATCGACGCCGTTTTGCAAGACATTCATTATCCGCCCGCGGAACGGTTTTATCAGCTTTTTGAACGTGTCTCGGATGCGGCTTGGGCCGAAGCTGAGCGTTCGTATGACGAGGCTCTGTGGTTTTCAGAAAATAAATAAGTTTTAGCATGGCAGAACAAACGGAAAACAAATCGGCCGCAGCAGCTCTTAAAGTAAACTACGCCCAGATGGCTGCGTCGCAGGCCAAGCAGGTCGAAGACCTCGAAAAGCGTGTGAAGGAATCGCCCTCGCCCGCGCTGACCGAAGAACTCGACCGCTCGATCGACAAACTCCGTTTCTACCAAACTGCCGCTAAAGGCCAACCTCGGACACGTGCCGCAAAAGCCGCCGCCGCCGCAAAAAGAGCCGCAATCGGCAAAGCTATCGTCCAACCCGCATTCGATTAACCAACTTTGCGATGAACTCCGGGTGATGTGGCTTGAGCAGTATGACTGGGGTTGTAAACGTCTCGTTCACCAACGCTGTTTGCAGACATCTCGCACCTTTTTTCGCACGTTGTGCTCAAGGCCAACGAGACGTTGGTCGCTCCAGTCAATTGTCTTTTACGGATGTGTCATCTCTTCGGGTTTTACTAATTCGTCGAATTCCTCCGCCGTAAGCAAATCCAATTCAACCGCTGATTCCTTTAATGAAATGCCTTGTTTGTGCGCGTTCTTGGCGATCTTTGCGGCGTTGTCGTAACCGACATGCTGGTTTAATGCGGTGACGAGCATCAGTGAATCCTTCAAATATTCGTCGATTTGTTCGCGGTTGAGCTCGATACCGGCGATGCAGTAATCGACAAAGCCGTGACATGCGTCGTGTATCAGCCGAACGGAATGCAGAAAGTTGTGGATCATCACCGGCTTGAAAACATTCAGCTCGAAGTTTCCCTGCGAACCCGCAAACCCAATTGCTGCATCGTTTCCAAAGACCTGAACTGCAACCATCGTCATCGCTTCCGACTGGGTCGGATTGACCTTGCCCGGCATTATCGAACTTCCCGGCTCGTTTTCTGGAAGCGAGATCTCGCCGATGCCGCATCTTGGCCCGGATGCAAGCCAGCGAATGTCGTTGGCAATTTTCATCAGACTTCCGGCCAGCGTTTTCAGCGCACCCGAGGCAAATACAATTTCATCATGAGCGGATAAAGCCGCGAACTTATTCGGGTGCGATTTAAACGGTAAACCAGTAAGCTCGGCGATCTTTGCAGCCGCACGTTCTGCAAATTCAGGATGAGCATTCAAACCGGTTCCAACCGCCGTGCCGCCGATAGCCAGATCCAGCAATCCAGGTGTTACGAGCGCCAGCCGCTCAACATCCCGTTCGATCAAATTCGCCCACCCGCCGAACTCCTGTCCGACCGTAACCGGCGTCGCATCCTGTAAATGTGTCCGGCCGATCTTTACTACATCTGAAAACTCTTTTGCTTTCGCGTCAATCGCGGCGTGAACATTTTGAACTTCCGCTATCAATGCCATAAAACGCTCGGCCGCCGCGATATACATCGCCGTTGGAAAGGTGTCATTTGACGACTGTGATTTATTGACGTCGTCGTTTGGATGGATCGGCGTTTTTGAACCCATCTCGCCGTCTGCAATTTCAATTGCTCGATTCGAGATTACCTCGTTCGCGTTCATATTCGTCTGCGTGCCCGAACCGGTCTGCCATACGCGGAGCGGAAAATGCTCGTCGAGTTTACCGTCGATCACTTCATCGGCAGCCTGTATAATAAGGGCGAGCTTATCATCCGGCAGCTTGCCCAGATCGTTATTGACAATCGCAGCGGCCTTTTTCAAAATGCCGAGCGCTCGGATCACCTCACGCGGCATTACATCAAACCCGATATTGAAATGCTTTAACGAACGCTGCGTCTGCGCGCCCCAATACGCCGTCACCGGCACCTCAATCTCTCCCATCGAATCCGTCTCGATGCGTGTTTTATTCATCATTTTAGGTAAATTTGTCTCTTGTCTTGAAGCTTTCATCATTAACTCTTTCTTCGAAAGCAAAATAAAATAACAATTCTAACCTAGTTTATCAAACCAAGTTTTTGCAACTTCTGCCGTAGCGGAATAGCGTATTTGGGTCCTATTTCTTCTCGTGCTTTTAATATTTTCCCAAGCGAAATCTGCAAATCCCGAGCGGTTTGAACCATTTGCGGGGTTGGCGTTGAGTCCGCATCCTGCAAAAGATCGAGAAGCGACATAAAAGCTGCATCCAAACGATTTAAAGGAAGCTCGCTGAGATTCGCCGGCTTCGGGGGGTCGGTTTGTCGCGGCCCATTCAGCACCTCGTTCAGCATTTTGTCCAAAACGGCGATTTTCGCCTTTAACGCAGCGTCATTCGTTTTCTCATTTGCAGCTTTCAGGGTTGTTTGAATGTCTTTGATTTCGCCGAGCAATTGCCGCGTCTGCTTTACGCCCTCGTAAGCCTGCATCGAAAGATCGAATTGCTGCTGCAGACCGGCCGCCGATGTCATAACGCGCGGGTCGATTCTCACTGTTAGCTGCTGCGTCAACGTCTTTCCGTTTGCCGTCAGTTTGACGGTGTATATGCCGGGCATCACTGCCGGGCCTTGCGGGACGAACGGCGTGTCTTTGTAGATCGCCGAGATCGGCAAATCATATTTATCCGCCGGTGGATTTGGGTAGAGCAGGTCCCAAGTGAAACGCTGCATTCCATGCTCATTTTTGAGCGGTTGGAACGGACGCACCCAATAGTCCGGCGGGTTGACGCGGTTCATATCGACATTGAGCGGTTTGTCGTCGCTCGCAAAACGGCGGACAAGTTTGCCCACGCTGTCGAAAATTTCGAGAACGACCGGCGACGATGATTTTGACTTCAAATAATAGTTGATGATCGCTCCATCCGGCGGATTTTGTCCGGCTGGTTCTTCGGGCGGAAACGGCGTGTCGGTATGCAGGCTTCTTTTGACCCGCGTGGCGAGTTGCGGTGCAAAAAGAACTGCGTCGTCATCCGTTGTATTTCCTTTCAACTGCCTGAGCGGCGTCACATCATCGAGAATCCAAAACGAACGTCCGTGCGTGCCGACCACGATGTCGTCATCCTTTACGACCAGATCGCGAATCGACGTAGCGGGCATGTTCAACCGCAGCGGCTGCCAATTCTCGCCATCGTCGATCGAAAAATAAACCGCTTGTTCCGTTCCGCAATAAAGCAAACCCTGCCTAATCGGATCTTCACGAACGGCGTTGACGATGCCGCCGTTCGGCAGACCCTTGACGATCTCTTTCCATGTTTTCCCGCCGTCGTGCGTGCGGAAAATATGCGGTCGCAGATCGTCGAGCCGAAATGTATTGATCGCCGCATAGGCTGTATTTGCGTCAAATCGTCCGGCGTCGATCAGTGAAACTTTTGCCCACGATTTCAGCTCCGGCGGCGTTACGTTCTGCCACGTCTTTCCGCTGTCTCGTGTTACGTGAATCAACCCGTCGTCGGTTCCTGCCCAGATTGTTTTTAAGTCTTTATAAGACGGTGCAACCGTGTAGATCACGCCGCGCCGCTGCATCGTCTCCATATCTTTCGTAGCGTAAATGCCCACGTTTGCAGGAACATCCCATTTTTCACGTGTAAGGTCGGGGCTGATTATCTCCCAACTCCGTCCGCCGGTTATTGTTTTGAAAATTACATTTCCGGCGTAAAAAAGAGATTTATTATCTACCGGTGAAAAGAGAACAGGAGCGGTGCGCAGGAATCGGAATTTCCCTGTACGAACGGCTTCGGGCGCGATGTTTTGCACCTGTCGCGTACGCCGGTCAAATCGGGTCAGCTTACCGCCATAGATGATATTCGGATCGAGCGGGTCGGGCGCGACATAGCCATATTCTTCGACGCCGACCGTTTCCCAGTCCCACGCTCCGATCGCTCCGGTTCGTCCGCGTGAAGCGACACACGCCGAGCCGCTTTCCTGCTGGCCGCCGCATACCCAATATGGATATTGGTTGTCGGCGATAACGTGATAAAACTGAGCGGTCGGCTGGTTGTACCAGCTTGACCATGTTTCGCCGCCGTTGACGGTGATCGTCGCTCCCTGATCGACGGCAAAGAGCATAATGTCCGGTTGGTCGGGATTGATCCAGATTCGATGGTAATCATCGCCGCCCGGTGCTCCCTTAAAACCCGTGAAAGTTTTTCCACCATCGGTCGATTTGTATGAAGCGACGTTGGCGACAAACACGGTATCGGGATCTTTTGGATGTGCTCGCAGCTCGGCAAAATCGCTGCCGCGTCCCCACAGACGAGGGTCGCCATTGACCAAAGTCCAACTTTCGCCGCCGTCTTTCGACGCGTAAATTCCGGCAAATTCGGCTCGCGCATCGACGGTCGCATAAAGCCGGTTCGGGTTTGACCGCGAGATCGTAAACCCTATTCGCCCGAGTCCCTGTTCGATCGTCGGAAATCCTTTCGTCAGCTTTGTCCAAGTCGTTCCGCCGTCGGTTGATTTGAATAGTCCGCTTTCTTTTCCCTGCCACGCGCCGTTTTCCCAAGGCCCTTGGCGGCCGGCCCAAAGATCGGCATAGACGATCTGCGAATTTTTCGGATCGATCTCTACCTGAAACGCGCCCGTATCTTCATCTTTGTATAAAATCCGCTCGAAATTTTTACCGCCATCGGTCGAACGGTAAACTCCGCGTTCATCGTTTGGGCCGTAGGGATGACCAAGCACGGCTACAAACAAACGGTTTTCATCCTTTGGATCGACGGCGATCGACGCTATCTGCTGACCTTCGCGCAAGCCGAGATGCTCCCACGTTTTCCCGCCGTCGGTCGATTTGTACATACCGTCGCCGGTCGAAAGGTCGGGTCGCTGCAAACCTTCACCGCTGCCGACATAAATTACATTCGGATTAGACGGCGCAATGGCGATGTCGCCGATCGATCCCGTAGGCTGATCGTCGAATATCGGTTTCCACGTCCGTCCGGCGTCAGTCGTTTTCCAGACGCCGCCGTTATTCACGCCGATATAGAATACATTCGGCTGATCGGGAATGCCCGCCGCTCCAACGGTTCTACCCGCGCGGAATGGCCCTATCATCCGCCATTTCATACTCTGATACATTGACCCATCGACCGCCTGCGCGAAACTCATCAATGGCAAAATTGATAATAAAATTGCTGCAAGTAAAATAAGGCGGCTATCATTCCTCATACGAAACGATTCTGGATCACTCAGTTTATTTTGAGACATAAATTGTTCCTGTTTTCGACCAATCGATATAATTATTTCGATTTTACTTTTACTTTAGCACCAACAAATCGTAATCAAAAAAGCCGAACAAACGGAAAAACTTGGACAATCTTTATTAGCCAACTTCAAAAATGCAAGGAATTGGCGGTACGTCAAAATGATTTGTCTGATCGGCTGTGATGCGGTGTCAGCCCTTTAGTTTTCGTGACAAGCAGTTTTTGTGTGTTAGGCGACAACTCGGTATAATCGGTTATTCGTTAAACTTCATTATTTAAGAGGAATCATTTGTGGCAGAACAATTTGACGTAACTATTATCGGTTCCGGCCCCGGCGGATACGTGGCGGCGGTGCGTGCCGGACAGCTTGGCTTAAAGGTCGCGATAGTTGAAAAAGAAAAAGATGCGCGGCTCGGCGGCACCTGCGGCTTGCGCGGGTGCATTCCGACGAAAGCGTTGCTGAATGCGGCACATCTATACGAAAAAGCAGGACATTTCGAGAATTTCGGATTGAAGGTAAAAGATCTTTCCTATGACTGGAGCGGTGTACAGAAATACAAATCAGACGTTGTCGCAAAAAACTCTGCCGGCGTTACCTACCTTATGAAAAAGAACAAAGCCGCGATTTTCAACGGCTTTGGCAAGATCATCGGAAAGGGCAAGGTCGAAGTCGAACTTGCGGGTGGCAAGAAAGAAACGATAGAAACAAAAAATATCATCATTGCAACAGGATCGGTTGTAAAGCCGATTCCGGGCTTTGAGGTTGACGGTAAACAGGTCGTAAATTCCGATCAAATACTCGAACTCGAATCTGTGCCAAAATCGATGATCGTAATGGGTTCGGGTGCGGTAGGTGTTGAGTTTGCAAGCGTTTATGCAAGGTTTGGCTGCGAGACAACGGTCGTCGAATTGCTTGACCGCATAGTGCCGATTGAGGATGCCGACGTTTCTAAAGAACTCGCCCGTGCATTCAAGAAATCGGGCATAAAATGCGAAACTGGTATCAAACTCGACAAGCTAGAGAAGAGCACAAAAGGTGTTAAGGTTTCCGGCAAAAATGCCAAAGGCGACGCCGTGACATTTGAAGCCGAAATGCTCCTCGTCGCCGTCGGACGAATGCCCTTTATCGAAAACCTCGGTCTCGAAAATACCAAAGTCGCAGTCAACCCGCGAGGCACGATCAAGGTCAACGATTATTGCGAAACCGACGAGCCAAATGTTTACGCAATCGGCGACGTTATTGACACGGCGTGGCTCGCCCACCTCGCCTCTAAAGAAGGCATCATGGTAATCGAAAAGATCGCCGGCAAAAAAGTCGAGCCGATCAAGCACAATCTCGTGCCCAACTGCACCTACTGCGACCCCGAAGTCGCCAGCGTCGGTCTGACCGAAGCCAAAGCTAAAGAAGCAGGCTATGACGTAAAGGTCGGCAAATTTCCCTTCTCAGCCTCCGGCAAAGCCCGCATCCTCGGTGAGACCGATGGCTTCGTAAAGATCGTTGCCGAAACGAAATACGACGAAGTCCTCGGCGTCCACATCATCGGCCCGCACGCCACCGAACTCCTCGCCGAAGCCGTCGTCGGCATGGCCCTCGAAACCACGTCGGACGAACTTGGCCGCGTCATCCACGCCCACCCGACCGTTTCCGAAGCCATTATGGAAGCCGCCGAAGGCGTCCACGATCTGACGATACATATGTGATCGATGGCCGATATACTACAAATTGTTGTCGATACAAACGTGCTTATTGCCGCCTTTCGTTCAAAACGTGGGGCGGCAAATCGTTTGATAAATGCACTCGACGACTCAAGATGGCAGATTAACCTCTCAACGCCGCTTCTGCTCGAATATGAAGATGTGATGAAACGACCGGAAATGGCTTCAATCCTTTCTCGGAGTGAGGTGGATATTTTCCTAGACGGCCTTTGCAGCATCTCTCAGTATTGCGAGATATTTTTTCTTTGGCGACTGCTCTCAAAAGACCCAAAGGATGCAATGATAATTGAACTCGCAGTTCGGGCCAATGCCGACTTTCTAATTACCTACAATCCGAAAGATTTTGTCGCGCTGGTTGATTTCGGTGTAAAATTGATTTCGCCGAGAGAGTTTTTGCGATTTGTTGGAGATTTAACATGACCACAGTTAATACGAAGATTCCCGATACGCTATTTCAACAGGCAAAGAGCATCGCGGAACGCGAGGAACTTACCCTTGATCAATTCATTTCCCTTGCTCTGGCGAGTCAAATTTCGAGCTTTGAAGTTGGTCAGGAATTCTCCCGGCGTGCGAAAAACGGAAATTGGAAAGACGCCCAAGCTATCCTCGCAAACGCACCCGATAAAGAACCCGAAGAAATAGATAAACTGTGAATTCGATTTCCAGAATAGAATCCTTCATGGAAGCCGCCGAAGGCTTTTTTGGCTTTTATCTTCAGATACTCGAATATAATAATATGAGGCTAATCTTTCTCTCGATTATTTTTTCCCTTTTGATCGTCCCATGCTTGGCTTACGAACCAAGCCCACTCTTCGTTATTTCTGTAGAACTGCGTTTCGGATTCATCGATAGAGATGGGAATATTATTATAAAGCCGCAATATTTTGAAGCTCGTGATTTCTCCGAAGGTCTCGCCGCTGTAAGAAACGACAAAAATCAGTGGGGATATATCGATAAGAGCGGCAAAGTTATCGTAGATTTCAGATTTGCCTCCGCCGGCGATTTTTCTGAAGGCTTGGCGAGAATTCAAATCAAAGGCACGGACGCATGGAACGGGCTTACAGGTTACATCGACAAAAAAGGGAGAATGGTAATCAAACCGCGATTTGTCGTAAACGAGCTAAAAATGCCGGAGTTTGGCTATTTTTCCGAAGGATTAGCCGTCTTCGAAAAAGACAACAAGATGGGGTTTATTGATCGGTCTGGAAAGGTTGCGATTGAGGCTAAATACGACGCTGCCCATCCTTTCTCGGAAGGATTGGCAAATGTAGCGATTGGTCAAAAGTGGGGCTTTATTGATAGATCAGGTCGTCAGGTCATTCCGCTAGAATACGACTATGGCTCTGCACCCGAATTCTCGGAGGGTCTGGCCGGACTCAATCGAAATGACGATAGAGTTTACGTTAATAAGACCGGTGAAGTAATAACGCGCTTTCCTAACCAAGCGCAGTGGAACGCATTCGCGAACAATTTTTCAGAAGGCCTGGTTTGTTGGGTAGAAATAAGCGGGAAAATGGGTTATCGAAATACAAAAGGAGAAATGGTCATCCCGCCAATATTCGATTATGCCGAAGAATTTTCCGAAGGCTTGGCGGCGGTTGAGATCAACGGGCAGTATGGATTCATAGATAGAACCGGAACGATGGTGATAGAACCGCTGAGCTACCTATATTTACCTAAGTTCAAAAACGGGCTCGCACAAGTAGTGACCCGCGATTTTAAGTTTGGTTATATTAACCAAGAGGGGCAGTTTGTCTGGCCTCTAAGTAAATAGCCGCAACCCGGAATGGCAACTACAACATCCTATCCCCGAAACAAAATCAAGATACTGCTGCTTGAGAATATTTCCGATGCTGCGGTGCGGGAGCTTGAGGCCGGCGGTTATGCGGAGATCGAGCGGATCAACGGCGCGATGAGCGAGGCCGATCTTATCAAAGCCGTCAAAGGCGTTCATTTGCTTGGGATCAGATCTAAAACTCAGATCACGAAGAATGTAATCGAGGCGGCTGACAAACTGCTTGCGATCGGGGCGTTTTGCATTGGGGTGAATCAGGTTGATTTGAAATCGGCGACGCAAAAGGGCATCGCGGTTTTTAATGCGCCTTATTCAAATACGCGTTCGGTGGCGGAGTTGATAATCGGATTGTGCGTGATGTTGATCCGCAAAATACCTGACAAGAACGCAGCAGCTCATCGCGGGGAATGGCTAAAGGATGCGAAAGGAAGTTTCGAACTTCGCGGCAAGACGCTTGGCATTATCGGCTACGGCAATATCGGTTCGCAGGTGTCGAATATGGCCGAAGCGATGGGAATGCAGGTTCTTTATTATGATGTAGCGACAAAGCTGCCGCACGGAAATGCAAAGCAAATTCGCGATCTGAAAGCACTGCTGAAACAATCTAATATAGTTACGCTTCACGTGCCGTCGGACGCCACCACGCGAAATATTATTAACGCGGACACGATCAAGGCGATGCGAAAGGGCAGCATTTTGATCAATCACAGCCGGGGTGATGTCGTAGATCTGACAGGGCTCGGAAAAGCGGTTAAGTCGGGAAAGCTCGCGGGTGCGGCTGTCGATGTTTTTCCGAATGAGCCGGAAAAATTCGGCGATGAGTTCAAAAGCATTTTGCAGAACTTGCCGAACGTGATCTTGACGCCGCACATAGGCGGCTCGACCGAAGAGGCTCAGGCCAACATCGGGTTGGACGTAACAGCGAAACTAATTAAGTATCTCGATTTCGGAACAAGCGAAGGGTCGCATACCGTGCCGCCCGTTTCGCTGCCACCTCAAACCGGCACGCACCGCATTTTGCATATTCACAAAAATATTCCCGGCGTGCTCGGCGAAATAAACTCGCGGCTCTCGAAACGCGGTATCAACATTACCGGCCAATATTTGAAGACGAACGAAGAGATCGGGTATGTAATACTAGACGTAGATTCGGAATTATCGAAACAGGCGTTTGCGATTCTGAAAGATGTAAAAGGAACCGTCCGAGCAAGGATGGTTTATTAGGAAATTTAGCCACAGATGAACGCAGATAAAAACGGATCGGAAATTAAAATGCGTAAGACAGAATTCAGAAATTGGCGTTGCGACTTTGCGTCTCTGCGACTTTGCGTTGGAATTCTCTTTTTCTCAACGCTCGCCTCGGCGCAGTGGGTCAAACAGACGGTAAACACGACGGTAAGTTTTCGTGGTCTTTCAGTTGTGAACGAAAAGATCGTATGGGCGAGCGGGACCGGCGGGACGGTGATAAGAACCGTTGACGGTGGTAAGTCCTGGAAAGTAATGACCGTGCTCGGCGGCGAGAAGCTGGATTTCCGTGACATCGAGGCATTTGACGCCAACACCGCATATATCTTGAGCATCGGCAACGGCGAATTATCACGCATCTACAAAACGACCGATGGCGGCAAGACATGGATTCTGGAATTCAAGAATGGGGACGAAAAGGCCTTTTTCGATGCTATCGACTGTTGGGACGTAGAACACTGCATAACGATGTCCGATCCGGTCGATAATAGATACGTTTTGTTAAGGCGTTCGCCCGGTCGAACGAGTTATATCTCGGTCCGAGATGCCCTCTGGTCGCCATTGATTTATCCTGATAACAATCCGTTAGCAATAGAGGGCGAAGCTGCTTTTGCTGCCAGCGGAACTTGCCTGATAACACATGGCAAAAACTTTGCATTCCTGGTTTCGGGCGGCAACGGAGCGCGTGTTTTTCGTTCAGATGATCGTGGTTTGACATGGACGGTTGCCGAAACTCCGATAATACGAGGTTCGCCCGGCAGCGGCATTTTCTCGGTAGCGTTTCGCAACGCGCTTCACGGCGTGCTAGTCGGCGGAAACTATGAAAAACCGACCGAAAGCAAAATGAATCTTGCATTCACCGGCGACGGCGGCAAGACCTGGCACGATGGCGAAGGATTAACTGGATACCGATCAGCGGTGACGTACATCGACGACAAGACAATTATCGCCGTCGGCACGAACGGTACCGATGTTACAAAGGACGGCGGGAAGACTTGGAAAAAAATCGGCGACGAAGATCTGAATGCGGTTGCGGCTAAAGGCAAACGGGCAGTTTGGGCCGTCGGGCCGAAAGGATTAGTTACCAAATTGAAAATGTAATTGCCACAAAAAAAGCGCAAAACGAAACTACGATATTTGTGTGTTTTGTGCTTTTTGTGGCTACCTCTTATGCAGAGTTTTACTAGCGTTCCATTCAAGACCGAGACGCATCACGGGTTGTCGTCGATCAACGGCGTGGCGAAGTTTTCGGCCGCCGGGATCGTGCTTGAGTTTGAAGCGAAGCTGTTTGGACTGATCGGCGGCGGCGTGAAAGAAGTGCGTCTGGCGAAAGGCGATATTCTTGACGTAAAGTTTAAAAAGGGCATATTCAAACGAAGCGCAAAGATCGAGATCAGGACGATCACATTTACAAAACTTGCGGAACTTCCAAACAGTGACGGAAAACTCACCCTAAACATCGTCCGCGACGACATCGAACGCAGCGAGGCCGCAGTTGCGCAGCTTCAGAAAGAAATCAGTGAATACGTCGAATCGCTCCCGCCGCCGCAAACGCCTGTTAGCGCATTGTTTGCGGATGAATCTGAAGACGAAACCAAATTACTTGAACATGACAAGCAAATTTGAATGGGATCCCCAGAAAGCAATATTGAATCTGGAAAAGCACGGCATTACTTTTGAAGAAGCGATGTCGGTTTTTGTTGATCCGCTTTCGCTAACCGTTTCGGACCCAATACATTCGGACGAAGAAAATCGTTTCATAATTCTCGGCCACTCTATTGTCGAAAACTTATTAGTTGTGGTTCATGCCGATAGAGGTGATAGAATTCGAATTATTAGTGTTCGAAGGGCGACGCCTGCCGAAAGACGGAGATATGAGAATGAACAAGAATGACGATGACGATATGTTGGATGAATACGATTTTTCCAATGGCATTCGGGGAAAATATGTAGAACGTTTGAAGAATTCAAATCAAGTGATTCTGCTGGAACCAGACGTTGCGGAAGTGTTTTCGGACTCGGAGTCCGTAAATACTGTGTTGCGCGGATTGTTGCCGATAATTCAAAAGCGAGCCGATGAAATTCGGCGATAGGATGAATATTATGCCTAAATTCGTAATCGAACGTGATATCCCAGGTGCGGGTGCGATGTCGCCGGATGAACTTCAAGGTGCGTCGGCGAAATCGTGCAGCGTATTGAACAAGCTGGGAAGCGAGATTCAGTGGGTCCACAGCTACGTTACCGACGATAAGATATACTGCGTCTATACGGCGCCGAGTGCCGAGCTAATCGAAGAGCACGCGCGTGAAAGCGGTTTCCCCGCTAACCGCATTTCAGAAGTGCGTTCGATGATCGATCCGACGCGGGCCGCTTAGGCAATTTCACTCAAGGCTTTGAATTTTGAACTCTTCGTTGGCACGATATTATCATTGTGCCGTCCTCCGAAAAAAATCCTGGAAAATTAGTTTTCGCGCACCAGATTGAGGCGCGATACGTTCAGCGTGCGGCCATAGTCGCAATTCTCGCATTCCTTTTTTTTCTCGCTATGCTTGTCGCATTTCTGTTTAGGCAGCATTTCGGATATTTGATCCTTGCCGCAGCTTTTTTCGTCGTGAATATTTTCACGCTCATCGGATTTATGATGCAGCGTCGAAACGTCGTGAAAATATTCGAGAACGGATTGAGTTACGGAAAGACACGCGCTGAATGGCAAACTATCGAATCTGTGAAATATGAAAACGCGGATGGGCTGAAAGTCGTCCTAACGGATAGTACCACGATCGCGATCCCGAAAACGATCTCCGGCCTTTCAAACCTTGCCGAGCATATCAAGAGCAGAATTGGTCCATGAACCGGCATCGAGTCAGTTTCTATATTTTCGTGTACTTTTGTGTGATTTTGTGGATTGGATTTTTCGATATAGGAAGGATCCACGAAACGACATAAAATTAGACCAACCTATTACCAATAAACAGATAGCGGGTCAGTTTGAATTTTGTTTGTTTTTTCAGGACGGAGACTGTCTTCGTGAACTTTGTGAAAATCCTTTGTGTTCTCCGTGTTAAGTTCTTTTCAAACACAAAGACCACAAAGTTATGACACAGAGCACACAATGTCTTGGGAAACTGACCCACTACCAATAAACAGCTTTCCTTTTTTTTGCATGCAAATTCTAGTATTCTGTTTATTTAGGATGTTTCGAGAAAGGCCGACGGAGAAATTATGAGTGTTGAAATTGTGATGCCGCAAATGGGCGAATCGATAACCGAGGGAACGGTGTCGAAATGGTTAAAGCAGGTCGGCGACACGATCGAAAAAGACGAAGCGATCCTCGAAATTTCGACCGACAAGGTCGATGCCGAGGTGCCGAGTCCCGGCGCCGGAAAATTGCTTGAAATTCGCCATCAAGAAGGCGACACCGTCGAGGTCGGAACAATTCTTGCGGTTATCGGCGCGGAGAGCGAGGCTCCGGCCCCAACTCCCAAGTCCCAAGTCCCAAGTCCGGTTGAATCAACTGCCGATAAATCGGAGACCCAAACCGAGCCAGAAGTAAGCACATCTGCACCAATTGCAGCAGCGGCTTTGGCAGCAAATCCAAAATCCGAAATCCAAAATCTAAAATCGAGCGAAGCGACCGAGGTTGTGATGCCGCAGATGGGGGAATCGATCACAGAGGGACCGGTGTCGAAATGGCTCAAAGCTGTCGGCGACACAATCGAAAAGGACGAGGCGTTGCTTGAGATTTCAACTGATAAGGTTGACGCCGAAGTTCCGTCGCCCGCCGCCGGGACACTGCTTTCGATCAGTGTG
>JBOGOW010000041.1:0-15681 GCA_050748285.1 Pyrinomonadaceae bacterium | reverse complement strand
GACTAAGGTCGTCATCGGCACGACGAGCCTCGGTGATCTCATCGTAAACACCGGAATAACGAAGATTCTCTCCCGAAGGTGCCTCATCCGATATCGGTTGAAGCATCGCTTCGAGGTCGATCACTGGAGCTTGTTGCAGCTCTTCGCTCATCGAAAAGTCTCCTTGCCTTTAAACACAAAGCATACAAAAGGGTCGAACATTCTACGGAAGCAGGCACATTCTAAACCAAAAACAAAAAAAATGCACCTTGTAAATTACTCAGAAGGCTCCTCACGGACAAATTTGATCGTTTTTATGTCTAAAATCGACTTATCACGCCCATCCATCCAAAAAAGTTTGGTGCCTTCGCCGACAAAAACCTCGTCGCCGATCTCGCGCCAGTCGGTCATTCTGCCGAGTCTGACCTGATCGTTCCCGCTTTTCCACGTACCTGAATATAAGGATGGCAAGAACATTTCGCCTTCTATCCCGTTGCGCATCTTAACCTCGGCCTGTATCCAATAGAGGTCGCGCAAGGTTTTCGACTCGAAAAAATTGATCGTATCAACATCCTCGAAGGGCAGCCAAACATAGCTGTCTTTATGAATTGCTTCAAAAACGCACATCGTAAGATCGTTATAATCGCGAAAATCCGAGAAACCTTCGCCGTTCACTTCGCATTTGTATGCCGGTCGTTCTTCTTCAACATGGTCGATAGCGGTTCGAGCCTCTACAGCACTGCCTTCTCTAACCCGATTGACGGCATTGAACAATTCAGCCAGATGGGCGGACTGAGGGCCGATAAAGACCGGACTGAGCCCGTCTGAAAATAGCTTCAAACGATTTCGTTCTGCCATGAAATTCTGCCGAAATATCAAAGAACCGATCATGGCATTGGTATCCTGATGTCCGATAACTTCAAGCTGTTTTTCGGCACGATCCCAGTCACCGGAGAAACACGAAAGTTCAAAGAGAAAGGTTCGTGCTGCTTCATTGGTCGGATTTGTCTTTACCAGCCTGATGGCCGCTTCGACCGCACCGGTAAGATTACCGGCATCCAATTGCAGTTTTGCATCATTCATATTTTCTTGTCCTTTTGCAGGGCTGCTCATTATTTTATAAATGTCTCAGGCACGCGAACCTGTCGGAAGAGCGTTTTGTCAAACACGTCGCCGCCGCTTGATTTGATCGTGGCCGTAACGGACTTGCCGCCGACGCTGAACGTCAGCAGATATTCGCCGCCCGGCTGTTTCTGAGGCCGCGAAGCATCGACAAAGCGGAACAGTCCCCAATTTCCCTGATATTTCAACGCCCCCGGGCCGGACGGCGTCGCGGAATTAGAATTGGACGGAGCCGTTGAGGTCGTTCCGGATGTTGAGGAAACGTTGATCAACACCCCGGTTTCCGCCGCGCCGGCGCCGGGGAATGTGCCCTTGATCGAGCTCGTTCCTTCCGATTTTACGGGCTGTCCGTCAAGTGTTATCTCGACTATTGCATCCTTGACCGGCTGCAATATAAATTCATATTCGAATTTCGGCGTCGGGTTCGTTCCGTAGAGAGCCGTCCGTAATTTCATTGCATTATTCAAATAAGCAATGAACTCATCCGTGAATTTCACGTCCGCGGTGTCCTTTAGCTTTAATTCGCCATTTGATTCTTCAAAATATCGGCTTATTTTCTCGTCATAGAACTTAGAGAATTTACCCTCGGTTGGGGCAAGAAAAGCCGTAAGTTTTGTAAGATCGGTTTCAGTCTGGCTGTCTTCGAATGGATAACCCGTTTCTATCGCTTTCGCATCCGGCAATATCTGTTCGTTCCAGGTCTTGACGAACTGGCTTTGAGCGTCGGCTCCGAGCAAAGATTTCAAATTGCCTAACGGCCGTTGAAGCAATGCCGCTGTTGCCTGTCCCGAAGGCGTTTCGCTAAAGCCGCCAAGCAAACTCGTAACCGCAGTTTCGCGTGCTTTTAGCTTTATCGGATCCTCGTCGTTCGCCATTTGCTCGGCGATCTTTTTCATCCGATCTTCGGAGACGCTGTTAAAATCATTAAACGCCTGCCCGATAACGCCCCGATATTTGGTTATCGGTGCATCCGGCTTGTCTTTCGTCCCAACGAATAAAAACACGGGACGAAATTCGGTTTCGGGCGGCGTTCCGCCTTGCTCGGTTGTCGTTGGCTTTATGACAAAACTCTTCAACCATTCGAACCAGCCCGGATCTTCAAGCGGCGCGGAAAGATTCGTATTCCGGGCGACCTCTTTAACAATTATCTCCATCGGCGAATTCGCCTGTGAAAACGATTGCAGCGCATTTGCCGCTTCGGTCTTGTTTTTATAAGGCTTTATTTCGATGGCTTTTACGAATTTCAGCCAATGGTCGGCATAATCCTTGTAATATTTCTCTTCAAGCCTGCGGGCGTCGGTTGACTGAGCAAGTTCCTTTTTACCAAGTTCGCCCATAACCCAATCGTCTTCGCTCAGCTTTTGGTCGGCTTCGGATATTGCGACCTTCATCAGATCGAGACCCGGCCGCGTGAAAGCGCTCGGCACGGGGTAGCGGCCATCCAAAAGCGACGTGTCGCCGCCATTCCGCGCAAGGATCGAGGCAGCCGTCGTAGTTCCTACCTTGTCATCCACCTCTTTCGAGATCTCTGAGACCTTTCGGCTGTAATACCGATAAACCGGCGGGAACGCCTGCAACTTTCGGCGGGTATCTTCAACGAGCTTGGCGTTCAGGCTGATACGCGGAAAGTTTCCGTGATCAGCATCTCGATCGACCTGTTTCGCCCAAAATTCAAGGTTTTCCTGGGCTGTCAATTTCATATCGCCCGAAATTTTCGAATCGGCAGACCAATAATCCTTTAGCGCGTTTGCAATATGTGTCGATTCGGCCTTGTCTTTGTATTCACTCGAGAGCATCAGATATGCTTTTAGCAGATCGTAATATTTACCAAGATTTTGCTCTTCCTTTTCGCTCAACTGCGACGCGTTTGCTACCTGCTGGCCGTCGGCGAATTTTCGCAGGTCGGCCTCGACCTTCTTTAATGCGGGTGTCTTAAATCGCTGTTCGATCACCGAATAATAGTTCGGCAAAAGACTGCGTTCGAGCACTGCATTGCCGGAATAAAGTCCCATTCGCATATAAAACGGCGGGCCGTTCCGGTAATAGTCGTCGAGCTGTGTCATAAAGGCTCGAAGTTCGTCGGTAATAAAGATCTCGCGGCGGGTTTCGTCCTCGTTCTTGTCCAGAATCGCCTTGCCCGCATCGGCTTTACGCATCGCCAGCACTTTTTCGCCGTGAGCTTCCGCTTCGTTAAGCATCTGGCGGTTTGTCGCAAGCGAAACACCGGCCATCAAAAGCAGACCGCCGATCAGCAATGCTCCAAAGATCGTTATCATCCAGCCAAGTATCGGCGGACGCTGCCGCTGTGCGATGAACGTCCGAACAAGATCTTTGTCACGGAGCAAAACATCGCGGAAAAACCGTTCGACAAAAAAACCGTTCGCGACCGTCGGCAAAACATTCGCCGAACTTTTCGCCGCAGGTGAGGCCGTAAAATAAAAACCTCTAAGAAACGGATTTTCACTAAACGGGTTTGGCCGAAACAGCGCGCTCACAAAGGCGCCGAACTTTCGCCGGGCTGAACCGAAATGAAGCGGGAAGTTAAATATTTTCAACTGGCGAACCGGCGGGAACGGTGCAGAAAGACGCACCAATCTGCGTTTCATCAGCGAATTTTGCAACACCTCATATTCGCTGTCGAAGAGCGACTGAGCGTTGTCGCTTTTCTCGATCGGGATTGTCGCACCCCAGACGAGCGTCTTGTCCTCATTTTTTGAACTCGAAAACGAATCGCGAAAGCCATCGATCGTATCAGCATGGGTAAATACAAGATACACGGGGAAACGCACTTTAAGACGCTGCATCGCATCGTCAAGCCGCGCGCGCAGAACTTTTGCAAGTTCTTCGATCTGCCGCTCATCGCCCTTTATGATCTCATCGGCATTTACCGTCAGAACCAACCCATCGAGCGGGCGATTTGAGCGATATTTTTTTATCGTTTCGAGAAGCGAAGACCATTCGTCGCCATCGACGCCTTCGGTTTGATAGCGACCGGCGGTGTCAACAAAAACGGCCTCGCTGGTTACGCGCCAATCTACGGCGGACGTCGGCCGTATCAAACTTTGTTCGGATTGCCGTTGGCTTGGCAATGTTTGAAAATTAAGTTTTGAACTGATGACGAGCGAACTTTTCCCGGCTTTGGGCGCCCCCGTGACAACATACCACGGCAGGGAATAAACAGCATCGCCGCCGGTAACACCGAGATTTGACGATTTTAAGAACTGAACCGTCTCTTCCGTAGTCGTAGAAAGATCGGGATACTGACCCGTGGGCGTTACCGCTTTTTGCGCCGGTGCTGATCCAGCCTCGCCGGTGGCGGCTTGCGCGGTTTCGGCGGCTGCAGCTTCCTTGGCCGCCTTTTTCTTTGAACGCCGAGAAGCAACGAAACCGATCAACAGAAAGAACGGCAGCGTAATGATCAACATGGCGATTATTACAATCTTGTATGTGTAACTGCCGCCCGCCCCCGGCGGGAGATAATATACGATAAACGCAACAATACCGTAGAACGAGAACAAAGTGCCGAACCCAAAGGCGTACTTCAACTGGTCAAATTGCCAACTCATATCTATTAAAACTAAATCGGAAGCCGATCGACCGTATCCTGTAAAAACTTCGTTGAGAGCAAAAACATAATTAGATAGACGATCAGCGCCAATCCAATGCCGCCGAGCGCTCCCAATTTAGCCCAAATGGGCATACCGCGTTTCTCGGGCGGCTTCGGCTGGTCGTTTGCCAGCCAATGCGGCGAAAGCTCGACAGGTTTGATCCTACCTGCCTTGACGAGTGCATTCGCCGTCTTTTGCATAATTGCAAGCAATTTATCGTGCTCATAGACTGCATACCGGCCCTTGAAGCCCAAAAGCATGCAGTAATAATAGACCTCAACGGCCTCAACCGTAACCTCGATCTGACCCAGCATCGCATCGAGCTTTTCAAAGAATTTGTTGCCGGCGAGTTGTTCACCGAAATATTCAAGCTGGATCGGATTTTTCTCCCATTCGATCTTGAGCGGGAAATTATTGGTCAAAACCGTTTCATCGACGAACGCTGCAAGCCCGAATTTCGAAACCTGAATTATCTTGTGGCTAAACTTGTATCGCTCTGCCCGTTTCTCGAATTCAGTTAGCAGATCCACTATCTTAGGCCGCAGATCATTCGACGGCGCAACGATTCCCGCCTTCAACCGCAATATCAGGTCAAAGGTCGGCCCCGCGAATGTAATTAAGTCTTTTTTTGAAGATTCTGACATCGAATTATGGTTTCACGGCGTACATTTCGAGTTTTTCGTCCGGTATTTCGTTCGGGACATAGACGGAGATCACTTTTGAACCCGCGATACCGTTCCAATACGGCCCCATGCTGTCGAGTTGGAAATATTTAAAGCCGACACGCGACGGAATCGGGGCGGGCGGCGGATTGGAATAGGTCAAGACAACGCCCGGAAGCGCCGAGCCGATCACCGAATCGATCACATCGCGCGAGGCTATCTTTACCACGCGCGGCACGCCCTCGATAAGTTTCGATTCGGGCATCTGTGCCCGCACCGCCAGATAGAATCCGGCTTCCTTGAGCAGCCTTTCGTCATCGATGCGGCCAACATAAAGCGTATCGCGTGTTTTCTCAAGCGGGATCGCGACGCAGCGGCTCGGAATAACCGTTTCAAGCAGTTCAAGAAGCTGAGCCGAAAGATTAAAGAACGTAAAATGCAGGTCGTCGTGATCGTATTTGACGATGTCTTTCGGATGATACTCGAGCGAAAACGTCATCAGCCTGCCGACCAGCGTCGCCATTTCCAAATACAGCTTCTCAGGATGCGCTAATGGTGAACGGAAAAAATGCGAAACATTTGGAATGGATGAATTTATAGTATTCAGAAGCCAAAAGACCGCGACTTCCGAGGTCGTAAAATCTGCAAGCGAGGCGTTGCTTGCGCGCCGCTGTTCGCCGAGGCTGCCGCTTTTTGTGATAAGTATCTCGACAAGCTGGCGAAGCATATTTGCGAGCCATACGTTCGCATTTACTTTCAGGATGGGGGGAATATAATCATCCGAAATTTTTAATTGCCCGGTCTGCGTCCGCTGCAGCTCGGCGATCTTGATCGACGTAAATCCGTCGCGAAGCTCATCGTCGAAAACTATCCGCAGATTGCTCTTTGCATATGCGATCGGCTGTTCGTTCGTGCCGCTGGTTTCGTCCTTAACCTGCGCGCCTTCCTGCAAAAACCTGAGATTGTTTGACGGCGCGGCTCCGCTTGCCTGAAAATTTGCCTCGCCCGCTTTTTTTGCGGGAATCGCAAGATGAACGCCCAGTCTATCGGCCTCGACCCCGAAATGATTTCCAACGGGGCGAAGATCGGGAACTGCCTCGGCGTCCGGCACGTTCACCATCAAACCGTCGGGCATAACGGCACGGCAATTTGTGATCTGAAAATTACCGTTCGCAACGGCCTCGCTATTCACCTGCAGGTCGAGTATGCCGTAGTTATACGGCATCATCGACACGGAGCGCGAATTCAGCAGCTCATCGTGATAATTATCCCACTGCTGAAAGTGATGCGGCGTCAACAGCATCCCTTCGTTCCAGACGATCTTTCGGTATTTACTCATACAGGGTCGATGTAAATAGTAGAACGAGTTGCGAAATTAGTAAACAAGCGGTGATTAACTTTGGCGCGTCGCGTTGATTAATTCTCCGGTTTTCGCCGCTTTCGTGTCGCCAGAATCGCTGCGGCGCCGGACTGTTCTTTTTCGGCCGTATTGTCCATATCTCTGCCAAAAAAATCCGCCATCCATTGTTCGCCGGTCTTTTCAGGAAATCTCTCCGGATATTTCTCGGCCAATTCAAGCGACATAATAAGAAGCAGCATTCCTTCGGTTTTCGAGATTCCGGTGCTTGCGATCTTCAGCACCGATTTCGATGGCCGGATCGGCAAAGCAACCACTTTTACGCCTTCCGCGGAAGGCTTTGCACAATTAGAGGCCGGCGACGTAACGAGATATTCGCGGCAAGCGATCGGCCTGTCTTTATGTATCGAACATGATTCGTCCTCAAGAAACGGACACGGTATTCCCTCAAAAAAATAATCCGTGACGACGCTCATCGCCTTCTTCATCTCTTCATGCGAAGTTTTAGCGCTTCCGCGGTCATATTCCTTTTTAAATTTAGTAAACCAGCCGTTCGTCCGAAAATGATCCATCGCATCCGAAAAGCGTTTTTTTACCTTTGCCTGCCGCTCTTCGGGCATCGCTTCGACGAGTTCGGCTATCTGATACGCCTCGATCTCAGCGATCGGAACCGGTTGTCGGCAGCACGCTCCGCAGCCCGCCTTGCACGAGATCGACCTGCCTTCTGATTCTTCGGCCTGGACGCCAACGTCGGCAAACGAATTCGTCATTTGATGGAATATCGGCAGCATCCGGTGCGGTTTCACCGGTTTTGCGGGAACGGTCATCTGGAGATCAAGCGGATATCCGCCGATCGTTAACCCAACCCTTCCTGTTACCCATTCGTCTTCGGCCATATTTGTTTGGAACCGATCTTAAAAAGTTAAAGTGCAAGAGCCTCAGCGTTGACGCCGAAATCCTTCGGATTTTGCGAGATGGTGCCGATCGCAAGAAATGTCAGTGCATTTTCGTATTCCGTTTGTGTGATCTTACCATTTTTTTGCAGGAACCAGATCGTGCGAATCGCCCGCGAACTTTCGGGGAACTTGTTCGAAAGGTCTTGGAGCATATTTCTAAGCTTCATAAAGTCGCCGGCCGTCCCTTGCCCGTATGCCGCGACGACCAGCAGCGAATCGTCGGCGAGCTCGTTGCCGATCTGATTGCTTAACTTGTCCAAAACCTCTGTCATTCCTTGCGCGGTTTGCATCACATCACCCCGATTCGAACCGAGCTTGGCAACCGCCGCGATCGCAAGGAATTGCGGCTTGAGATTTTTTGCAGCGGCAAGCGTTTTCAACTGGCTGGAATTTTTGCCCGCAGATTTGAGATTATCGGCAACCGCTGAAGAACCGCTAAGCTGCTTTACCTTCGAATTGAGAATTTGTGCCTGTTCGCTTGTTAAAAATGCACGTGGATCATTCTGCGCAATACGCCGAAGAAAGGCTCCGCCGTTCTGTTCGATCTTTGCAGTCTCGGTCAACTTGCCGGTTGGAACCGAATCGGAACCGGTCGGCGAATCGGCTGATGTTGAACCCGGTTGAGAAGTGGTGCTGCCTGACGGAACCGGTGAGGAGTTTGTGTCGTTCTTGCCGCTTTCCTTCTTGCTTGCCGGCTTATCGTCGTCGTCGGTTTTTACATCCGAATATTCGAAATCATCCTGCTTTTTCGCGATCGTCGTTTTCGGGCCGCTAACCAATAGATAAACAATAACACCCGTGAACAATACGAGTATCAGCCCAAACACGGGAATCAAAACGAAAAGAAAAGTCGATGTCGAGCTGCTTTCGGCTGCCGGCTGCGATGCTGCGCTGACGCCGTTCGCAGAAACAGAAGCCTCAGGCTCTGCTTCCGGTTCCGGTGCTGCGGCTGGGTCGTCCGTTTCGATCTCGATCAAAACCATTAGACCGCCGAGTTCGATGATGTCGCCGTGTTTCAATGCTTCGGGGTCTTTCAGCGGTTTCCCGTTTAAGGTCGTGCCATTGCTCGAACCGGCATCAGACGCGACAAAAACATCCGCGAATCTATCTATCTTTAAATGCTGTCGCGAAAGTCGACCATCTGGAATGCAGAGGTCGGTCTCTGTATGGCGCCCGACGACGAATTTTTCGCCCTCGACCTGCGCGCGTTTTTCGTCGCCCTTTTCGTCCTCGTATTTTAGAAATAGCTCGATCACTTATTGTATGTTGACAGCGGCTGTAATTTTAGCCCAAAATCCTGTGGATTTTCGCCGATTATCGCCGCTGCGAAAAATTTCGGCACATATTTGAAATTCTCCGCCTGAAACTGTTTGGACAATATCTCGCCTTTCGAGATCAAAGTCCAGAAATCGCGCGGCAGGCCCGTGTTCGATTCGAGCGCTTTTACAAGATTGGAGCTCAAACCGCCCTCGCCGCTGTTGTAGCTGCCGATCGCAAGCGGCACGCTGGACGGGCCGGTTCCGTAGCGCCCAGTCAACGCTTTCATATAAGATGCGGCCGCGCGTGCTGCCGGTTGAGGTTTGCATCGGTCATCGGGATTCGAAATAGTCGCGCCTTTCACGACGCCCTCGCTCGGCGTGAAATGCAGCTTGGCGGTTGCGTATGTAAATTGGAACATACCAAGCGGCCCGGTCGGGCTTTGCAGGCACACGCAATGCTCCGATTCGATCATCGCAAGATAAAGGCCGATACGCGGATCGGTCCCTTTCTCGTTAAAAGCCTTTACGATAAACGGCGCATTCTTGCTTGCGCGTTCGTAGGTCGCCTGCAAATTATCGCCGAATCGGCAGCCGCCAAGCGGGGTTACGTTCGCCCGTTTCGCGTAGCCGTCGGCAAAACCCTTGATCTTGTCGATCGCGGCATCTGGAATAGCCTCACTGCTGTTGTTGCCGATTATCTGCGCGATCCGCATCGCCTTTTCCGCTAAATATTGCCGCCGTTCGGTATCCGACATCGAAAGATATTGCTTGCCGCTTGGAACGGAAGCTGTTGGTGTCGATGTACTTGTCGGTGAATCAGTCAACGCTGAATTGTCATCCGTCTTAATGCTCGAATTCGAGCCCGATGGCTTTGGCGTCGGCGACGCTTTTTTCTCCGGCTTATCAAGATCATCAAAATCGGACGGCTCCGAACTGTAAACAACTTCCGATCGCCCGCCAAAAAATATCTTATATCCGATAACAACGGCGGTGATGCTGATAACCAAAAATGCGAAGGCAATCAAAGCGATCGGCAGAATGCTCATTAACGAAAACGCGGGAGCATCTGAAACCGCGACACCGCCGACCTGCGATGTCGCGGCGGTTTGCGCGACAACCGGTTGAGGCGTCTGGTGTGAAATCCGTACATTCAAAATAGTTGAATTGCCGATCTTAATGCTGTCGCCGTTGTGCAGCGGCGTGCCTGCCGCTGCGACCGGCTGAGCATTTACAAAAGTCCCATTTGCAGAATTTTCGTCAACTATCCAAACGCGGTCGCCCTCACGGTAAACAGATGCGTGGAGCCGCGAAAGGCCGTCATCAACAAACCTGTATTCAGCTTCGCTGCCGCGGCCAAAGGTCGTTTTTGCGCCCTCGATCGAGATCTCCTGCGAGCCTTCCGGCGTTGGATATGTCAGCCGAACATCCAGCATAAAGCTTTATTTTACATCGCCGTCTTATACAATTCCGAAAGCCTTCGATCTTTCTTTAATCCAAATTTGTCAGGATTTTCGGCAACGATTCCGGCGGCGAAAAATCGGATCAACTGCTCCCGTTCCTGCGGCGTCTTGATCACATTCCAAATATCCACGCGATTTGCCGGGAGCGTCGCTTTCCATACACCCGCATCCTGCGGCGATTTTCCGAAAACCGCTGCGCTATAGATCGGGTCGCCGTCGAACACGCCAAAAAGGATCGACTTTAAATAGAGCGCGGCTGATTTCGCCGCGCAATTTTGTGACGGATGCGAAACGGGTTCGTTTCCGCAAGGGCCGTTGTAAGCATTATCGGTGATGAACTGCGTGTTCATCCGCCAAAGTCCCTCATCCGAGCCCTGTTTGGCCGGGTCGAATTTGCTCCTGCTCATCGCCAGCAAAAAGCCCAGCGGCGCGTCGATATTCTGCTCACGAACAAATGCGACATTGATCGCATCGCGATATTTCAACGCCCGTTCAAAATAGCCCTCCTGAACATAATCCGCCGTTCGTTTCTGAACCTCGGTCAGGAATTGTTTATTCGACACGTTATATTCACGTTTGCCTGCAAACTGCTGAACGAGGCGTTTCGACATTTCCTGAACCTCGATCAGCGAAACCTGTTTTGACCCGCCTGTTGTTGGGACGGTTTGCTGGGTGTTTGTTTGCGTAACCTCGATTTCGTCCTTTGGTTTGGCCACCGCTCTCGTTTCGAATGCGAGCATAACCGAGGCATCCTGACCGACAGGCTGTCCGTCTTCATCGAGCAGAACTATTGCGAGGCTGTGATCGACGCCGTCTGCAAGTGCCGGAAAATCACTGGGATCGATCGTCGCATTGAATGGCGATTCGGCGGAGGTGAAGGCGGTGCCATCAATCGTAAATACAGCTTTTGCGACACATTCACCATTATCGACATCGACCGCGATCTCTGTTGCTTCAAATAGCATGTCGCCGTTTTCGGGCTTTGTTATCGTCGCTTTTGCATCACAGGACGACCCAAAAATGCTGCTAAAAATACCGCCGGAACCACCGCTGCTTCCGCCACCCGAACCGCCGTGCGAGTTGCCTGTGAACATAAAAATTGCGGCGGCAATTACGACAAACAGCACCGCAATGCAAACCACAACGCCGGCAACGATCAGCACCGTTTTCGATCCGCTGGAACCGGAAGGCGCATCTTCAGAAGCCGCCGGCGTACTCGCGGCCACAGCCGCCGATGGGCTCGATGGAGCCTTTGCAGCTTCTTCTTCAGCAGGTTCCGCACTGGCCGACCCAAACTCTATTCGGCTCGTCCCGCCGAGCACTATCACGTCGCCGGACGAAAGATATTTTTCGCCCTTTACACGTTCGTCATTGACCGTCGTGCCGTTGCTGCTTCCGAGATCGATCAAACAGTATTCGCCGTCGCGGTTCTCGATCTCTGCATGAAAACGCGAGACGTTCGGATCGTCAGGAAACGAGATGAAATTATCAGTAGTTCGCCCGATCGAGGTGATCTCGGCTGACAGCGAAATTTCGCGACCGTCAACATTTAATTTCACATCGGACATAGGGTGCAGCCGTCACATTTAATGACGGCAACGCTCGCGGGGTTTCGTTCAAAACGTGGTACTCGGCGACGGTAAAAAGAACAGATAATAGACGACGGCAAAAAATATCGCGATCAGGCCAAGCGCTAAAAGAAGTCCGAGGATCGTAAACACTATCCGTCCGGAACCGCTTTTTTTCGCAACCGGTGCGGCGGTCATAACCGGGAATTCGTCAGTATGCTCCACGATGTCAGGCTGCGGTTCAATGTCCGGCACTTCGACCGGCGGCTCTATCGACGCGGTCGAAATATCGTCATCGACAACCTGTTTTACCTCTTCCTGTGAGTATTTTTTCTCGAACCCCTGAGGCAGATAACCGCTCGTCTTTCGAAACACCGGCTCCGGCATCGACCATGCCGAACCCGCAGCATTCGCAGGCGGATTAGGGGGCGTTGTATTAAAATCCTCTTCGACATTATTCGCGGGCTGAATATTTTCAGGCTCGTCGCTCATGGCATCCACTCCAATTCGAGAACAATCTATCGATCTAGTTCAAGGACATCCGAACGGGTTATTATACCCGTTATCCGCTTAAAATCTTCGATCAAAACCGCCGGTGATTTTTGCAGCTTTGTCCTTATCTCGGTAACGCTTGTATCGACATCTACCACCGGGAAACTCTTGTCCATCACATCGGCGACCTTTGCGTTTAACAGTTCGCCGTCTTTTAGCAATTTAGCCAACACATGGCTTTCGCGCAAACTGCCGACCGAACGATTTTCGTCGAGCACCGGTATCTGCGTGACGCCGCTTTCGTCCATCATTTGCAGAGCGGCGCTTACAGTGGCATCCGGCGATGCAAAGATCAGCATTTCGGGCGCACCGGAATTCTTGGTTTCGTTTATCAAGCCCGCCGTTATCCGCTGCGGTTCGAGAAGCAATTTTTCTTTCATCCATTCATCGGAATGGAATTTCGTCAGGTAATGCTCGCCGGTATCGCAAACGATGAAAACAAGGACGGCAGTTTCATCGAGGTCCTTTGCAACCTTCAATGCAGCCGCGAAATTCGTACCCGTAGAGCCGCCGCAAAAGATGCCCTCGCGGCGCGATAATTCGCGTGCAAATTCGAAGGATTCGCGGTCGGTGATATTTATTATCTCATCGACCGTTTTCATATCCGCATTGCCGACCGGCAGCGATTGGCCGATGCCCTCGACCAAATACGGCGTTGATTCGGGCACGTGTCCAGTGTCCTTGTAGCTTTTGAATATCGAACCATACGGATCGGCGCCGATGATCTTTATTTTCGGGTTTATCTCCTTTAGATAACGGCCGGTTCCCGTAATCGTTCCGCCGGTTCCGATGCCGGAAACGAAATGCGTGATCTTTCCTTCGGTATCGCGCCAAATTTCGGGACCGGTCGTCGCATAATGCGCGGCCGGATTTGCCGGGTGATTGTATTGATCGGGATAAAACGAATTCGGCGTTTCTTCGGAGATGCGCTTTGCCGTGGCAACATAGTGATCAGGCGTTCCCGGTTTTGCCGCCGAAGGGCAAACGACAATGTCCGCCCCGAGCGATTTCAGAAACCGCATCTTTTCAACCGATACCTTATCGGTCAAAATGAAGATGCATTTGTATCCGCGAACAGCCGCCGTAAGAGCAAGGCCGATGCCCGTATTCCCGCTTGTCGCTTCGATTATTGTGCCGCCTTTCTTAAGAACGCCTTCATTCTCGGCCCAGTCGATCATCGAAATGCCGATGCGGTCTTTTACCGAATATCCCGGATTCAGGTTCTCCATTTTCGCAAAAACCTGCGCCCTTATCTTGTGTTTTTTTGTTATGTGATTGATCTTGACCAGCGGCGTATTGCCAATAAGGCCAAGCACATCGTTATAAAATTTCATCTTTGAGAGAGTTTATGCCGAAAGCGGTTTCGAGGCAAGAATCATCGTATATACATTTCGTCCCAAGAATCTGCCCGTGTTCACGGCAGCGTTTCATAAACCCACTAGTTAAACACTAATCCTTAAGGTTGGAAAAGCAGCTCGGTAGATTTTCGCATCGAGCGTAAGGAGTTCATATCCGTTTACGAGGGCGTGGGCGCCGATATAGAAATCGGTCAAAATTCGTCGCGGGTGGGCGGCGTTTTGCCGTCGGCGGCGAGCGGCGTATTTCTGAAATGCCGCTCCGGCTTTTCGCCAAACGGCTTCGCTGCTTGACCAATCGACAATAATGTTGGCCTCATTTAGGAAGCCTTTAATAAATTCCTCGGTACGCCTGGGTGCGGCAAGCAACTCTCCAAAGACCGCTCCGCAAATCATGACGCCGCCCCGTGACGATGCGGTTTCAAGGATACTGAGTGCCGGCGAATACGTCCGCTCTTCGGCGTCCCAGAGCGAGACAATGATGTTTGTATCTATGGCCGATATCATTCCGGATCACGCAAGCTACGCACATAGTCAATGACCGCCTGACGGCCCTTGCTTATACCCGGATTCCCGATCCCTGCATATTTTGCGAATGGGCTTTCCTTTTTTACCGGCCTGACGACCATCTCACCGCCGTTCTGCTCAAAAACCAGTCTGTCGCCCGCCTTAACGCCAAGCGCCTGACGGACTTTCAACGGAATCGTGATCTGCCCTTTGCTTGTAACTTTTGCATTGCTTTGCATATTAAAATCTCCAATCCTTACTTTATCACAACTCTCCTTACTTCGTTCATGACTTTTATTAAAAATTCATTCCGGCAGATTCAACCGTTTCAGCAGATCCTTGAAGCGCGGGTCATTACGAAGAGGGTCGAGACGCGGATCGACCTTTATATGACCGGCATAAGTTCCACGATCTTCGTAAATTTTGTTTAGGTCGGCGAGGGCCTTATCGTTTTCACCTAGTGCTGTGAAAAATGCGGCGGCGGCTAGTTGTGCCGACAAACTTGGCGGTCTTTGCTCTCCGCTGATCGCTTTCAGAAAAGCCTCCCAGCCGCCTCGAGTGAAATCTTTGCGAATTATGGCAGCGAATTCCATAAAATCGCTAAGTTCGAGAAATTTCGCATATTCTTCGACACTTGCGGCATAATCGCCCTTTAACTGATAAACGATGCCGAGGCTGGCGTGCGTGGCCGCGAAATTACCGTCCAGTTCAACGGCTTTTTTAAGCTGAGTCAGGGCCTCATCATATCGCCGGGCATAGAGAAAGCTGTCGCCGTAGAATTTGTTTATTATGAGCGAGAACGGATCAAGCTCCAGAGCCCGTTGCAGTTCCACGGCTGCATCTTCATGTCTGCCCTGACGAGTGAGCAGCCAGCCATAGAACTGGTGCGCTGACGGATAGTTCGGATTCAGCTGGATGGCCCGCTTCAATTCAAGTTCCGCTGCGGCGTGATCATAATCGTAGTTACTTAGAACCTGGGCAAGGGCGGCGTGTGCTTCAGACAACTGGTCATCCAAAGACAAAGCTTTCAGTGCCGCATCGCGTGCTTTCGGCATCAATTCGCGGGGTGCTCCACCGCCAAAAAATGATAATATAGAGTAAGAATCGGACAGCCCGGCATACGCCAGAGCATAGTCCTGATCGACCGTAATTGCCTGTTGGAAATAATCGATCGATTTGCGCAGATCTTTGATCGTGCGTTTGTTCCAATAAAACCGACCTCTTAAATAAAGCTGGTAGGCCTCGGTATTTTGCGTGTAATTCTTCGCCAATCTCTCCTTGTCCGCACCCGATAGC
>JBOGOW010000040.1:0-15780 GCA_050748285.1 Pyrinomonadaceae bacterium | reverse complement strand
GAGATATTCATTGTTGTCGTTGCCATACTAAAAAATGATAATTCGATTTGGCAATGTTTGTCAATATATGCCAAAGTGAAATTCTTAATCCATCTGCCGCAGTCTTAACCGCAGAGCCTGCAATTTTATGAAACCTTCGGCATCGTGCTGATCGTAAGCGCCGGCATCGTCTTCGAAGGTTGCAATGCGCTCTTTGTAAAGTGAATTGGGCGAGCGGCGCCCTGATACGGTTACGTTGCCTTTGTAGAGTTTCAGACGCACGTCGCCTGAGACGGTTTCCTGTGTCTGATCGATCAATGAGCGGAGAATTTCGAATTCGGGGGCGAACCAGAAGCCGTAATAGACCGATTCTGCGAATTTGGTTCCGAGCGAATCGCGCAGACGCATCACTTCGCGATCCATCGTGATCGATTCGAGCGCGCGATGTGCGGTCATTAAAATTGTTACGCCGGGCGTTTCATAAACTCCGCGGGATTTCATACCGACAAAGCGGTTCTCGACCAGATCGACGCGCCCGATGCCGTGTTCGCCGCCGAGATGATTTAGTTTTGTGAGCATATCGACCGCACCGTATTTCTCACCGTCGATCGCCGTCGGCTCTCCTTTTTCGAATGTCAAAACGATTTCCTTCGGCTTATCGGCAGCGTTTTCGGGCGATTTAGTTAGTAGAAAAATATCTTCCGGCGGGGCGGCCCAAGGGTCTTCGAGAATACCGCCTTCGTAGCTGATATGCATCAGATTGCGATCCGTCGAATACGGCTTTTCGGCGGTCGCAGTTATCGGAATTCCGTGCTTTGTACAATATGCCATAAGATCGGCACGGCCTTTGAAATCCCAATGCCGCCATGGCGCGATCACCTTGATATCGGGCTGCAAAGCATAATATGTCAGTTCAAATCGAACCTGATCGTTGCCTTTGCCGGTTGCACCGTGTGCAACGGCGTCGGCGCCTTCCTTTTGCGCGATCTCGATCTGCCGTTTTGCAATAACAGGACGCGCGAGCGATGTGCCAAGCAGATAAACGCCCTCGTAAAGCGCGTTTGCCTTCACGGCTGTCCAGACAAAATCTTTTACGAATTCCTCGCGAAGGTCTTCGACATAGAGCTTCGAAGCCCCTGTCGCTTTCGCTTTTTCCTCAAGCCCTGTGAGTTCCTCGCCTTGCCCGACATCGGCGCAATAACAGACGACTTCGCAATCGTAAGTTTCCTTTATCCACAAAAGCATTGCGGATGTATCGAGTCCGCCCGAATATGCGAGAACTACCTTGTTGATCTTTTTTGTCATTTTGAATGGAAATGGCACACTCACTACCGGTCGTGTTTCCGCCTTTGGTGTTTTACAATTATACCCGCACGGAGATAAGAATGGGCAAATCAGGCAAGCTTTGGGGCGGACGATTTACTTCTGCGACGGACGCGACATTCGCGGCGTTCAACCGGTCGTTTGATTTCGACAAGCGGCTTTTTGCTGCGGATATTCGCGCGAGCATCGCGCATGCAAATGGCCTTCGAAATGCAAATGTTCTGACGGACGACGTGGCCGACAAGATCATCACCGGGTTGCGAGCATTGGACGAAAACGCTGATCCCAATTTTTTCGAATCGACCGAGTCGGAAGATATTCACGATTTTATTGAATCGAGATTGGTTGAATTGATCGGCGACACGGGCAAAAAACTGCACACGGGCCGCAGTCGAAACGACCAAGTTGCAACTGCGTTTCGATTATGGCTGCGTGATGAAATAACGGGAATTCAGAAAGCGATTCGTGCCGCACAAAGTGCGTTGCTAGAGGTTGCCGAACGCCATATTGATGCAGTGTTGCCAGGTTATACGCATCTTCAGCGGGCACAGCCGATACTTTGGGCGCATTGGTGTTTGGCATATTTCGAAATGCTGAAACGCGACGCGGAACGATTTTCAGACGCAGCAAAGCGTGTCAATATAATGCCGCTCGGGTCGGCGGCATTAGCGGGGACGAGTTTTCCGATTGACCGCGAAGCGGTCGCTAAAGAGCTTGGATTCGATAGCGTTTCTGCAAATAGTCTCGACGCGGTTTCTGATCGCGATTTTGCAATCGAGTTTGTCGGCGCCTGCTCGCTCGTGATGGTTCATCTTTCACGTCTTTCCGAAGATCTGATTCTTTATTGCTCGCAGGAGTTTGGATTTGTCTCTCTTAGCGATGCGGTTTCGACCGGTTCGAGCTTGATGCCGCAAAAGAAAAATCCCGACGCTCTCGAACTAATTCGCGGCAAAGCCGGACGCGTTTTCGGCCATCAAGGTGCGCTTCTTGCAACGATGAAAGGCCTGCCGCTTGCATATAATAAAGATATGCAGGAGGACAAGGAAGCTGTTTTTGACACGGCGGATACGGTTTCCGCGTGTCTAAATGTTGCAAAGATCGTGCTTGATAACCTGACCGTAAACGAGAAGCGAACTCGCGAAGCGGCGACGAAAGGTTATCTGAACGCAACCGAGCTTGCAGATTATCTGGTAAAGAAAGGCGTGCCGTTCCGCACCGCGCACGACGCGGTCGGCGCGATTGTTTTATACGCCATCGAACAAGAAAAAGAACTCAGCGAATTAACGCTTGAAGAAATGAATACAATCTCAAATGAAATCAAATCGGATGTTTTTGATGCTTTGAGTTTAGACCAGACTTTAAGAAGCAAATCCGTGATAGGCGGATCATCGATCGAGCGGGTCTCGGAGGCACTACGTGCAGCAAAAAAATCGATTTGGGCAGAAACGCGAGTGTAAACGAGCGTGCCGAAATGCAAAAGCCCGCGCGTGAGCAAGGGCGATATGAGCATCTTCGGGACGAAAACGCTGGGTGTGCGCGAGCGTTCTTACTAGAACAGACGAAGTGGCGTAGAGAACTCTTACAGTCGTGCAGGCTACGGACGCGGGCGACCTGATTTCGCCCTTGCTTACGCGCGGGCTTTTGCATCTTAGGGACGCAAACAAAATGGATAAAACCGAACTTTTCAAAATAACCGGCGAGAATGAATTGATGCAGTTCCTTGGAATAAAGATCGAAAAGGCGACCGCCGATCATGTCGTTCTTTCGATGGAAGTAACGCCGAAGGTGTATCAGTATGTCGGGATAATGAACGGCGGCGTTTCGCTTTACCTCGCCGAAACTGCGGCGTCGATCGGCGTTGTCGTGGGGGCAGATCTCGAAAAAGTTACGCCGGTCGGCATCGAGATAAACGCAAATCATCTGCGTGCCGTTAGCAAAGGCTTGCTGACCGTCGATGCAAAACCAATTCATACGGGCCGAACATTGTGCGTTTGGAAGATCGATATTACGAACGACAAAGGCAAACTCGTCTGCACGTCGCGTCTGACGATGCTGATCCAAAAACGCGCCGCGATAAGAAGTTAATAGCCGCAAAAGGCACAAAGGGCGCAAAAGTTCGTTTTAGAAAAACCAGACTCGACGTTTCTGTAGGCATTCTAAAACCAAAGAATTTATTTTGCGTGTTTTGTGCCTTTTGCGGCTAAACTTCCTTTTGTGCATAAATTTGTTCGAAATTTGATCACCGAATGGCGGCGGCTGGGGTTGCCATTCAATGATGCGACTGTAATTGTTGCAGTTTCGGGCGGTGCAGATTCAACGGCGCTTTCTTTGGCTTTCGCCGATCTGAAAAAAAGAAAAAAACTTGAGCTTGAATTTGTCATCGCGCATTTCAACCACAAGCTTCGCAGGAAAGAGAGCGACGGTGACGAAACCTTCGTAAAAAATCTTGCGGCAAAACTTGAATTTGAATTCGTTTCTGCAAACGGAAGCTTGAAAGGCAAATCCGACCTTGAACAGCGCACCCGCGATGCTCGTTATAAATTTCTCGGTGAAACCGCAAACACGTTCAACGCGAACGTCATACTCACGGCTCACACGATGAATGACCAGGCTGAAACCGTTTTGATGAATTTGATCCGCGGCAGCGGCATCGATGGGCTTGGCGGCATTAAAAAAATGCGCGAATTGAATGAAAAGCAAAGAGTAAAATTGGTCAGGCCGCTTCTTAAGTGGGCAAAACGCGGCGACACCGAATCGTTTTGTCACGATAACAAGATCAAACCGAGACACGATTCGATGAATGACGATATGAATTTCACACGCGTCAAAATTCGCAAAACGGTTATTCCGCTCCTCGCTGATGTAAATCCGAATATTATCGAAACTTTGGCGCGCACCGGCGAATTGCTGCAATCGGTTTCGCACGAAAATAAAGAAAATTTCGGCGACTCATTAAAGATCGCCGATCTCAAAAATTTGCAGCAAAATGAGCTTTATTCGCATATTCGTGCATGGCTTCGCGAAAAACGCGGAAATCTTCGCGGTTTACAACTGAAACATATAGAGGCCGTCGTGCGTCTGGCAAACAGCCGTAAAAGCGGGCGAATTGTCGAACTTCCCGGCGGCCAAAAGGTGATAAAAACCGGCGGTCGGCTTGCGTTCCGGCAGATAAGACTTGAAAATTGATATACCGCACGATTAAAATTGATATTGAGGCTTGTTCGCGCGGGTTGCGTTATTCAAACAACCGCGTTACGGAACAAACCATCAAATGGCAATGATGAATTTCCGCTGTGTTTGGAAGTGGAACTGGAGGCTGTAAATTGAATTCTAAGGCAAGACAAGTTTTTTTATGGTTGACGATAATTTCGGGCGCGCTGCTCTTTGTTTGGTATCTGCAGGGCAAACAGACCAAGGCTCCGACCGAATTGGCGATCGATGTTGCATCAACGCGGATCGAGAACAAAGAGTTTAAGGAAGCGGCGTTCAAGCAAGCCGGTGTTGAATTCACCGACACGAGCGGAAATAAGTTCATTACCACGATCGGCAGCGATGCCACGCGCGAGATACTTCTTAAAAAGATCGATGATTTCAATAAGGCAAATGCCGGTTCGAGCGCAGTTATCAAGACGACCGAAGAAGCATCTTCGAGCGGTTTGGGTTGGCTGATCTTGATCAACGCTCTGCCGTTCCTGCTATTGATCGGTTTTCTCGCGTTCACGCTTCGCCAAATGCAGGCGGGCGGCAATAAGGCGTTGAGCTTTGGCAAATCAAAAGCGAAGCTGCTCAATAATCAGCAAAAGCGCGTTACCTTCAAGGACGTTGCGGGCGTGGAAGAACCAAAAGAAGAGCTTCAGGAAATTATCGAATTTCTAAAAGACCCGCAAAAATTTCAAAAGCTCGGCGGCAAGATCCCGAAGGGCGTTTTGATGATGGGGCCTCCGGGAACCGGAAAAACTCTGCT
Source organism: Pyrinomonadaceae bacterium (assembly GCA_050748285.1). GTDB lineage: Bacteria > Acidobacteriota > Blastocatellia > Pyrinomonadales > Pyrinomonadaceae > OLB17. The sequence goes on along the minus strand of JBOGOW010000040.1, from coordinate 10,514 downwards.
TGCGAAAGCCGTCGCCGGCGAGGCGAATGTGCCTTTCTTCTCGATCTCCGGTTCGGATTTTGTCGAGATGTTCGTCGGCGTCGGCGCCTCGCGCGTCCGCGACTTATTTGAACAGGGCAAAAAAAATGCGCCGTGCATTATTTTTATCGATGAGATCGACGCCGTCGGCCGCCATCGCGGTGCCGGACTCGGCGGCGGGCACGACGAGCGCGAACAGACATTGAACCAATTGCTCGTCGAAATGGACGGATTTGAATCGAACGATGGCGTTATTTTGATGGCGTCAACGAACCGCCCCGACGTGCTCGATCCGGCGTTGCTCCGTCCCGGACGTTTTGATCGCCAGGTCGTAGTTTCTTACCCTGACGTTCGTGGCCGCGAGGGAATTCTGAAAGTTCATACCCGCAAGATTCCTCTGGACGAAGGCGTGGAAGTCAGCGTAATCGCGCGAGGAACACCCGGATTTACCGGCGCCGATCTTGCCAATCTTGTCAATGAAGCCGCCTTGGTCGCTGCGCGTTTAAACAAGAAAGTTGTAACGCTTAAAGACCTCGAATTTGCCAAGGACAAGGTGATGATGGGACCGGAACGCCGGAGCATGATAATGACCGATAAAGAGCGCCGGCTGACCGCGATTCACGAAGCCGGCCACGCGCTCGTCGGGATGAATATTCCTGACAGCGATCCTGTTCATAAGGTTACGATCGTTCCGCGCGGACGAGCTCTCGGCGTAACCTTCTTCCTTCCGGAAGCCGACATTCTAGGCCGCACGAAAGAAGAGCTTGAGGCGATGATCTGCAACTCAATGGGCGGGCGCATCGCCGAGGAGCTCTTTATTGGACAGATCACAACCGGAGCCTCAAACGATATCGAGAAAGCAACCGAACTCGCCCGCTCGATGGTTTGCCAATACGGAATGTCCGATCTTGGGCCGCTTGCGTTTGGAAAGAAAGAGGAACAGATATTTCTCGGCCGCGAGATCGCACAGCATCGCGATTTTTCGGAAGACACAGCGATCAAGATAGATATCGAAGTGAAGCGGATCGTCTCAGAGCAATACGCGCGTGCGACGAAGATACTTGAGGAAAATCGCGAGGCTATGGAACTCCTTACGGAAGCCCTGCTCGAATACGAATCGCTCGACCTCGCGCAAATTAAACGCGTTATCGCCGGCCTTCCGCTTGATGAAGCACTGCCTGAACCCTCGACGCCGGAAAATAAAGGTTCAAAGGAAAAGGAAGAGAAAAAGGAAACTTTCAAAAAACCGATCCTTCCGCCGATCACGCCGACAACACCGGCAACGGCATAAGTCAGAACCGGAAGCGGTAGCGACCGGGTTCTTATTCAACCGACTCAATTCGAGGCAAAAGTAGAGTTTACCCTTTACTTTTGCCTTTTTACTTTTTACTTTTGCCTTTATGCGGTTCTGGCAAACATCGAAACGAAATCTCGACCTTTCGCATCCGCTCGTGATGGGCATTTTGAATGCGACGCCGGACAGCTTTTCGGATGGAGGAAAGTTTGTATCGGTCAATGCTGCATTGATACGTGCGGAAGCGATGATCGAGGATGGCGCCGATATTATCGACGTCGGTGGCGAATCGACACGACCGGGCAGCAATCGCGTTTCCATTGATGACGAGACAAAGCGCGTCGTTCCCATCATCGAAGCTATCGCAAAGCGTTTCGAAATTCCGATTTCGATCGACACAAATAAGTCGGAAGTTGCCGCGGCGGCTCTTGACGCTGGTGCGGAGATCATTAACGATATTTCCGGACTGCGTTTCGACGCACTAATCGCCGATGTTGCAGCCGCAACAGGGGCCGGTGTGGTTTTGATGCACTCGCGCGGTGAATTCGAAACACTCCATTCTCAGCCGCCAACTGATAATATCATCCAAGATGTTGTCGCAGACTTTCGTCGCGCTATCTCAATTGCAGAAAATGCTGGTGTAAGAAGCGAACAGATCGCGCTCGATGTCGGCATCGGTTTTGGGAAAACTCAGGAACAAAACTTAGAGCTGATCGCAAAACTTGATAGACTTGTAAGCGAATTTCAGGAATATCCGTTCCTTATCGGCACATCGCGAAAATCGTTTATCGGCAAATTGCTCGATGATGCACCGGTCGATGAAAGGCTTTCAGGCTCGCTTGCCACCGCCGCGATCGCGGTTTGGAACGGTGCAAAGATCGTCAGAGTTCATGATGTGAAAGAAACGGTTGATGTAATAATTATGGCGGTCGCATTGGGCGAACGACGCGGAACATGCATCGATTTGTATTAAAAGGTGGTCAACAAACGTATGAATTATTTGCGTTTATCAATTCTAATCACTTTCTTGTTTTTAGTGTCCGGCTTCACGGAATGCTACAAGCCTGTAACTAATTCCGGCTTGCCAAAGCATATCAAGACGGTTGCGGTTCCGGCGTTTCAGTTTGAGGCGAAAGGGCTTCGGTACAAGGTCGAGTCGCGATTTACCGAAGCGGTTATCCGCGAGGTCATCCGACGCGGCAACGGGCTTAAGGTGCAGGGAAATATCGAAGGCGCCGATGCCGTTATCGAGGGGAACATACGCGATTTCGGTTTTTCCGGCGTCCTGCTCGACCGCGATGGCCGTGCACGCGTTTACGAGATAAATATAGTTTGCGGCGTTACGATCCGCGACATCAAAGAGAAAAAGGTGATCTACGATAATCAGAATTTTACCTTTCGCGATTCGTTCGAATTCTCCGAAGACCCGCGCTCTTTCTTTAACGAAGAAGACCCTGCCGTTGACCGCATAGCCCGCGCATTCGCCGAATCGGTCGTATCTGCTTTTGTTAACGGCTTGGGTGTGAAGGAAGAAAAGAAATAGGAGTTTGCCACAAAAGGCACAAAACACGCAAAGGTATGCTTGAGGGTGAGACGAATCCGTCAAATGAATTGAGCGATATCGAAATAAATCGTCTGGCCGATTCAGTACGGCAGACGGCATTTGAGATTCATAAATTCCTGCGGCATGGTCACTTGGAAAAGGTATATGAAAACGCGCTCGCCCATCGCCTGAGAAAAATCGGCCTTGATGTTAAAACGCAATATGCATTGACCGTTCGTGATGAGGATGGAACAGTTTTGGGTGACTATTTCGCCGATCTCTTTATTGAGAATTGCTTAGTCGTGGAGATCAAGGCTTGCAAATCAATCGTTGATGAGCACTTCGCTCAGTTACTCGGATATCTACGTTCTTCCGGGATAGAACACGGCCTGCTAATAAATTTCGGAGCATCAACATTTCAAATTAGAAAGTTAGTGCTTCGAAATACTGATTAGATTTATTTTGCGACCTTTGTGCCTTTTGTGGCTAAATTCTTATGGCATTGACTCGCGATCAACTAAAACAGAAATTCAGGAATCGGGAATTCGCGCCGGTTTATGTGTTTTACGGCGAAGAGACTTATTTGCGTGATAATGCCGTAAAAGCGATCGTGCAGGCGGCGTTTGCCGAGGGTGAGTTTCGCGATTTTAACGACGACCAGTTTAGTTTGAACTCGCCGGAGACGATAGCTACGGCGCTTGTCGCGGCGAACCAGTTGCCGATGATGGCTTCGCGGCGAGTGGTTCGAATAACCGAGGTTCGCGTCTCGACATCTTCAAGCAAAGACACGTTGAAGGAAGACGCCGAAGACGCTCTCGCGGCATATCTTGCAAACCCCTCGCCGACCTCGATCGTGATCTTCATCGCGGACGAACTAAACGGCAATCGAAAACTCGGCAAGCTCTTGAAAGCGCAGCCAGCCGCCGTAGAATTTAAAAAACTCGATCAAAGCGAGCTTCATACATGGGCCGGCGATATTTTTCGAAAAGCCGAAGTCAAGATCGATGCGAATGCTGTGCGAAAACTCGTCGATCTGATCGGCTCCGATGTCCGCCGATTGGAGACCGAAGCGGCGAAACTCTGCACGGCGTCGCTGCCAAATAATGAAATCGATACAGCATTGGTAGATTCGCTTGTTCGCAGTACGCGCGAACTCGGAAATTTCGATTTTGCCGAGCATCTTGTAAGCGATCGTAAAAAAGAAGCGGTTTTCGAATTAAGAAAATTGCTTGCCGACGGCGAAGAGCCGCTCGCGTTGCTCGGCTCGCTTGGCTGGAAATACCGCGACGCAATGAAACGAACATCGGCTCGATCCGCTTACTCGGACAAACTTGCGCATGCGATCCGCCGCATCGCCGAAACCGATCTTGCGATCAAAACCTCGGTCGGCGGCGGTGGTCCAATCGGCGGACGAATGCAAATAGAAATGCTCGTCTGCGAACTAGCAAATTGAGCACTTGAAAAAAAAGATTGTAGGGGCAGCTTTTCGGCTGCCCGATCTATTTTGCCCGGGAAAAGCAGATCGGCCGGGACAAGCCGCGGCCCCTACAATTATTCGGCAAGATAGTTTGATGCCGAATTTTTTGGAATCGATTAGATCGCCTCGAGTCCGAGACCGCGATTGAGATAATGGTAAAGGCCGTTGAAATCGTGAAGCGCACGATTCAGGATCAACGGAAGCTGCGGCAGATCGGCCGTGTTTACGATCAGGTTCAAATTGCGTATAAACGCCTCGTGTGCGTTCATCGTCGTCCCGCCGTCTTCAAGCGAGATCAAATATAGACGGCGGCGTTCGCTTGTGTACATCGCGTTAGCCTTTTGCTGAATGATCGCGGCGCCGCCAAATTCAGCCGCAAAATCCGGCGAGAAAATGACGATCTCGGTCTTGCCTTCGCGCAATCGCTCGTTCGCCTGTGCGGGTGTTTGAGCAAGATAAACCTTATAGCCGGATTCGGTTAGCATCTTCGCAACCTCGTCGCGTCGATCCCCAAGGCAGAGCAAAATGCGGCGCGGTTTTTCATCGGATTCATCTTGTCCGTCAAGCGTCGTTTTGCCTGATTGAAGGGCCGCTAACAGCGAACGCATAGCACTGTTTATCTCAAAATCAGATTCTTTTGCAGCAAACTGCTGCGCGCCTTCGGCGGCGGCCGGGGCCGGTTGATTTTCTTCCAACTGCTGGACGGTCGAAGAAACTCCGCCGTTTACGTCGCGTTTTGCGCGAAGCATATTTTGACAGCGGGGACACCGAACGGTGAAGTTACCGTTCGGCACTTTCGATTCGTCTAACTGAAGCGAGACTGAGCAATTATCGCAGCGAATTATCATGGTAGTTTGTCGTAGAAAGGTATTATTCCATCATATCCAGAACCGAATTGGATGGGGTTTCAGTCGGCGGCGGCGGCGCCATCGGTGCGACCGGATCAATAGCGGATAAGGTGTGCTTGCCGTTCATATAGTCATTGGTCGAGGAAAGCCCCTTTAGCTGAAGCAGCAGATTGTTTTGGTTTGTTGCATACGAAAGGCCGTCTTCGAGACTGATCATTTTGTCTTCGATCAGTTTGCGGATCACGCCGTCAAAATCCTGCATCCCGTCGATCTCGCCGTCACGAATCGCGTCAAGCAATGTCTTGCCTTCGCTTTCGCCTTTTTCGATATACTCGCGTGTTCGCGGATTCGACTTAAGTATCTCGACCGCCGCAAATCTTCCCTTGCCGTCCGCACGCGGAATTAGCCGCTGTGAAACGATGTAACGGAAAGTTTGCGCAAGCCGCGTTCGGATGATCCTTTCCTCGTTTTTCGGATAGAGGCCGATGATTCGGTCGATGGTCTTTGAAGCATCGATTGTATGCAGCGTCGAGAGGACCAAGTGTCCCGTTTCGGCAGCTTCAAGCGCGATCTCGGCCGTTTCAAGGTCGCGCATTTCGCCTACGAGAATAACTTTCGGCGCCTGGCGAAGCGCGGCGCGCAAGGCGGACGCAAAATCTTTTGTATCGGCACCGACCTCACGCTGATTTATCGTGCATTTTTTATGATTGTGAAGAAATTCGATCGGGTCTTCGATCGTCACGATGTGATAGCTTTTCTTATCGTTGATCTCGTCAATGATCGCCGCAAGTGTCGAACTTTTACCGGAACCGGTCGGTCCTGTTAACAAAACGACGCCATTCCTGAGATTACAAATCTCGGCAAGCTGCGGCGGAAGACTAAGCGAATCAAAACTCGGAATATCGGTCGGGATCACACGCATAACGATCGAAAGCGTGTTCCTTTGCTGAAAAATATTGACACGAAATCGCGCTTTTCCCGGCAAGGCGTAGCTAAGGTCGGCTGTGCGGCTTTTTGCCAATTGCATTGCCGCTTCGGCATTGTCGCGAAGAATCGCCATCGCGATCATCTCGGTCTGATATGCCGAAAGCCGTCCAAGCCCGAGCGGCGTAGCGGGATAAAGCGTGCCGTTGATCTCGATCTGCGGCGTCTGTCCGCACGAAAAATTCAGGTCGCTGACGTTGTCAGAGACTCCGAGCATTTGTTCAATTACAGGCGCAACGTCGAATAAACTCATTTTTAGGGAATGCTCCTAATTGGAAATGGAACGCGGTTTGTAAATTTGATCGCCGAAAAGCGATCTATATGAAAGTGGCCGAGCGGCCAACATTATTATTACGGATTGCGGCGAGAAGTGCAAGAACTTTTTGTATAATGTTTAATATTTTTTACCGGCGTTCGGCAATTTCGAATGCACGTCGTGTCCGATCTGCAATCTCTTTAGGATTTGAGACGAGAGCCGAAACCAACGCGACCGAATCCGCGCCTGCATTCAAAACGTCCGATATATTCTCTAAACCAATGCCGCCGATCGCGACGAGCGGCAAAGATCCGATAACTTTTCGGACGGATTCGATCCCGGCCAACCCGACCGTCATTTCGTGATCGACCTTTGTTTTGGTTGCAAAAATAGGACCGATCGCGATGTAATCAATCGGTAATTTCGCGGCGGCGATTGCCTGCTCAATTATGTGAGTGGAGTAACCAATGATCGCATTGTTCCCAAGAATTTCCCGCGACTTGTCCGGCGGCAGATCGTTTTGGCCGAGGTGGACGCCGTCGGCTTTTGATGTGAAGGCAATATCAATGCGGTCGTTGACGATCAATTTTGCCCCGTAAGCTTTTGCGAATTCGGCGCATTCTTCGAACTCTCTAAATAATTCAAGCGACGTCGCATTCTTGTCGCGGATCTGAATAAACCGCGCTCCGCCGTCAACAAAGAGGCGAATCTGTTCGAGATGTGAGATACCGGAAATATCGCGGTCGGTTATCGGGTAGATCTTTGGCAGAGAAAAAGATGAAGCCATTTCGCATTTTTCAAATTAACGATTTCATCATCAAATAGCCGTCTTCGCCATTGTGATAGTAATGATTCATTCGCTGGACTATCGAATAGCCCGTGGCTTGATAAAGCCTTTGTGCGGCAAAATTCCCGACTCGGACTTCGAGCACGATCGTTGATATTTCGCGGTCGCGAAGTGCATTATCAACGCGTGCGATCAAACTTTCGGCAACGCCGCGCCGTCGATGCTCGGGTGCGACGCCGACGGTTGTGATATGCGCCGAGCCGTTTGGATTGTTCATCAAAAGAATAAAACCGACCATATCGCCCGTGGGCGTAACTGCTGCAAAACCAATTGATTGCGGTTCGGTCAAGAGGTAATTGAAGGTATGTTTCGTATAATTTTCCCCGTTTCGAAAGCACCTTAGATTCAATCTAAGCAGGGTATTAAGGTCTCTGATCGAAAGCGATCTTATTGCGTAGGTCGTAAAGGGCGCGGGTACGATGATCTCCGTTTCCGTCGGTGAAGTCGGAACAAAAAAATTTCGTATCGTTTGAAGAACCGCCATCTGAAAATTACTCGATAAACATGCAATCGCCATAGCTGTAAAATCGGTATCCCGACACTACGGCATGTTTGTATGCATTCATTATAAGGTCGTGCGTGCCGAAAGTGGAAACCAGGATCAGCAGCGAACTCCGCGGCAGATGAAAGTTTGTAAGCAATGCGTCAACGGCTCGAAACTTATAACCGGGCGTTACGGTCAGTGAGGTTTTGGCCGTCTGCGATACGAATTTGCCGGCGTCATCAATGCAGGATTCGAGTGCCCGCGTCGTCGTAGTTCCGACCGCGACGATTCGCTTTCCATCGGCTTTCGCCTTGTTCAATTCGTCGGCGGCTTCCTGCGTTAGTTCGAGTCTCTCAGGCAAAACGTGATGTTCGGAAAGGTCTTCGACACGCACCGGCTCAAACGTGCCGTATCCGACGTGGAGCGTAAGTTCGACGATCGATACGCCATTATTTCGCAGATCATCTAAAAGTTCGGGTGTGAAATGAAGTCCGGCTGTCGGTGCGGCAATCGCGCCGCGTTTTTCAGCATAAATGGTTTGATAGCGTTCACGGTCGTCTTCAAGATCTACGTCGTTTCGCTTTATGTAATGCGGCAAGGGCGTTTTCCCGACACGGTCGAAAATTTCCCAAAGATCGAGGCCGTTATCAAACTGCAAGATCACGCGGCCTTCATCGTTCCTTTCCAGTACCTCACAGTCCAGGTCGTCGGCAAAGTGAAGGCGTTTTCCCTTTTTCAGACGCTTCGCGGGCTTTGCAAGCACCTGCCAGCGGTTTTCCGCGATCTCTTCTTCAAGCAGCACCTCTATCTTTCCACCCGATTCGGATTCGCCGATCAAACGTGCGGGAAAGACGCGTGTGTTGTTCAAAACCAGCACATCCTGTTCGCTTAAAAGTCCGACAATATCGGCAAACCGGCGGTCCTCGAATGAATTCGAATTTCTGTTCACAAACAGCATCCTCGAAGCATCCCGCCGTTTGAGCGGCTTTGAGGCGATCTGTTCCGATGGCAGCAAAAAATCGAATTCTTTAAGGGACATATTTAGAGACTGTTTGTTTCGGGCTGCAAATTCCAATATAATTCAAATGATTCGATTTTACATTTTCTGGCATCTTGGTTACCCAAAACCGAGTCCAAATAGTATCGGCAACGGGCCGCGTTTTTCGCCCGATCCGAAACGAAATTTCTTATAGGGGGAAGGAAATATGAAAAACATCAGATTTAAAGGACTGATCGCCGCTTTGGTTGTTTCAACATTTGCGGTCATGTTGTGCGCGGGTGTTGCAGCGGCGCAGGGACGTTGGTCCACACGTTACAATCGCGGCGACATTGGCAACATTATAAAACGGCTTGAAGAAAGCAGCGACCAATTTAGAAACGATTTCGACCGAGCGATAGATGACAGCCGGTTGAATGGGACATCGACCGAACGGCAATGGGAAAACACCGTGCAAAATTACGAAAACTCGCTTGACGATCTTCGGAAACATTTCGACAGAAACGATTCCTGGTGGGAAAGCCGTTCGCGTGTGCAGACTGTTATCACGAGGGCGCGGCCCGTGAATACGATAATGAACACGGTCTCGTTCCGGCGGAATTTGGAAAGGCAATGGAACCGCATGCGCGGCGATCTGAATACTTTGGCAGACACCTATGACCTTCCCGGTATCAACGGCGGATATACCGGCGGTGGCGGTGGGGCAGGACAAAGGCCGCCGAATTGGGCAGTTGGCACATGGTATTTGAATGGCGGCAGCAACCGGATAATGACAATTTCAAATAATGGACAGGTGTCCGTCAACAACGACGGCAATATCGTCAATGGATGGTATGGCAATGGATTTCTAACTTTCGGTTATGAACAGTCCACCATTACACGCACGGGTAATAACGGCATCCGAACCTATAACCGTACAACCGGCGAAACCAGCAATTATTCGAGCTCCGGCTTCGGCGGCGGTGGCGGCGGTGGCGGCGGTAACTTTAACAGGCCTCCGAATTGGGCAGTCGGCACGTGGTATTGGAATGGCGGCAGAGACCGGATAATGACCATTTCAAGCAATGGCGAATTGACCGTGAATGCGAACGGCAACAATATCAACGGCCGATACAGCAATGGAATGCTCGTATTTGGTTCTGAACAGTCCACACTTACCCGCACTGGTAACGGGATTCAAACCTATAATCGTTCGACCGGCGAAACCAGTAATTATTCATCCAGCGGCTTCGGCGGCGGCGGTAACTTTAATAGGCCACCGAATTGGGCGGTCGGGACATGGTATTGGAACGGCGGCAGAAAGAGAATTATGACCATTTCAGCCAATGGCCAGGCGACCGTAAACGCTAATGGAACACTATACAACGGCAATTACATAAACGGATTTCTCGTTTTTGACGGCCAAAATTCGACTTTAACGAGAATCGGAAACGGCATTCGGACTTACAACCAGTCAACCGGTGAAACTTCGAATTATTCGAGTCGTCGAAACTGAACAAAACGCGACAGCCCGTGAGCAGCAAACTCACGGGCTGTTTTTATTCTGGTACCGGAGGTCGGACTCGAACCGACATGGGCGTTAAGCCCGCCAGATTTTGAGTCTGGTGCGTATACCAATTTCGCCACTCCGGCATGAAGTTTTAGATATTAAGATTCTTTACCCACAAAGGTCAAGAACGAGTCTTGTCCAATGCAGAATGATACTGAAAGGATGGGGTGATTCCAATATAAAATGATACTGAAAAAGGGATGAAAGTGTTCATGAT
>JBOGOW010000039.1:0-15967 GCA_050748285.1 Pyrinomonadaceae bacterium | reverse complement strand
GTATGTGGCTCGCCAGACACAGAAATGTCCATTTTCACTATACGCCCACCCATGCCTCCTGGTTGAACCAGATAGAAGTGTGGTTTAGCATCCTGACAAGAAAAGCCATTGTAAATTCAAGTTTTACCTCGATAAATCAGGTAAGGGAAAGAATAGACCTATTTGCAAAAGCCTATAACGCCACCGCCGCACCCTTCGAATGGAAGAAAAAAATCGTCCATCAGGGAAAACTTAAAGATAAATTCGCTAATTTACAAAATTAAGTGCTAGTGTTGATTAAAAGAATCCACTAAACGACACGAAAAAAATACTAAGGGGTCGGTCGCCCGGAAAAATAAATTAAAGAATTTTTTAAAGTAACTCGCAACACAATATCAAAAATACTTGAATAACCTAAGCGGCTTAGATTATAATTATTATGCCGACCGTGATAAGAAAGGACGGATTCATCGCGATGATATATACAAAAGATCATCGTCCGGCCCATGCTCATGTTTTTAATCAAGGCAATGAGGCGATCATCGAATTTGAGGACGGCATCGTGATGCGCAGAAACAACGTTATGAATCGAAGTCAATTAAAGAGGGCAATGGTACTTGTCAAAGAAAATCGAGCCGACCTCGAAAGGATTTGGAGAGAGATTTATGGATAAACAGTTGGAAGAGTTGGGACTAACAGAAGAAGAGTTCGAACGTCAATTCCAGGAGGCGACGCGGCGCGGTGCTGAGCATCTTGCCCGGCTGCCGAAAGCGGCTTCGGCGCGGTTTGACACGAAATCGAAACGGATTGTTCTGGAAATGCAAAATGGCACGACCGTTTTGGTTCCGGTGAATTTGATACAGGGCCTGCAGGAAGGTGATGATAGAACGCTGAGCGATTTCACGTTAATGACTGAAAATTCGCAGATCCATTGGAACGAGTTGGACGTTCAATTTTATATCAAAGACCTGCTTCGCGGCGTTTTTGGCACGCCAAGATGGATGGCGGGTTTGAAAGAACATCTTTCCGAGATCGGAAAACGCGGCGGCGCAAGCCGCAGCCCAGCAAAACGATCGGCCAGCCGGAACAACGGCAAGCTCGGCGGTCGCCCGCGCAAACAGCAAACGGTCTAAATCGAATTTTCGGGAAATTAATTGTTAGTGCCGTTCGGATTCGTTTTGAGCCATTCTGCGCGGAGCAGAAAACTTCCGTCAGCGACTATTCGGTCGCCGACATTTACGCCCTCGATGACAAGAAATTGGCCGCTGCTTTCTTTGCCAAGCCGCACCGGTTTGAGCAAGAAAACGTTAGGCTTTTCGGTTGAGAGAAAAACGACCTTCTGATTATTTATCTTTTGAACAGCTGCCGTCGGAATAACAGGCATCGTCTTTTCTGAAATGCCGAGCGAGCCGAACGCGATGTTTACGTAGGTTCCGATCCGCAAAGCCTGATTGGGATTTTCGAGTTCGACACGAACCTGTGTGGTTCGCGTCTTTTGATCGATGTTCGGGTCGATATAGGTCACGTTGCCGCGAAATAGACGTCCGGGAAACGCGTCGGTCGTAATACTCGCGCCGCTGCCTACACGCAGCCGCGTTGAATCCTGTTCATAAACCTGTGCGATCACCCAAACCTTCGCTAGATCAGTGACCTTCATGATCTCCTTGTTCGCTTCGACCGCCTCGCCTGCGTTTACCGTGCGGCTTGTTATCGTGCCCGAAACCGGCGCAGTCAGCGCGATCTCTGCGTTGATCTGCGAAGCGGAAAGTAAGGAAGCAACACGCTGCGACGAGAGGCCGTAAACGATCAATTTCTGCCGCGTCGAGGCAAGTTCGGATTCAGCTGTTCGAAGCATCACCGCAGCTTTTTCAAATTCGGCTCCGCTTATCGGATTCAGCCGCGCCACTTCACGTGCGCGTTCGAATTGTTTTTTTGCTTCCTCGACATTTGCCTCCGCCGTTCTCAATTTTGTCGTCGCATCTTCGAATGCTTCGCGGCTGATCGCACCGATCTCGAGCAAGTTTGCAGCACGCCGATGATGTTGATGATGCTCCTCCAACTCGGCTTCCACCGTCTTCAGTCTCGCAACCGCCGCATCAAGTTCCCGCTTGCTTACAGGATTGAGGTCGGAAAGCTTCGACGATCGTTCATAATTTGAGCGCGATGTACGAACTTCGGTTTGCAGTATCAAATACCGGGATTGAACAGCCGCAAGTTCATCGCTGAAAAGAACCGCGACGGTTTGTCCTTTTTTTACATATTCCCCGAGTTCGACATTGACGCGCCGAACGACGCCGCCGATCAGCGGAATAACGGGCGTCTCCGCATAAGCATTTGCCTGAACTGTTCCGGTTGATGAAACATCCGAGGCTTCGCTCGAAAGCGTCTCTCCGACCGTTTCGATCTTTAAACCGATGCGGTCAAGCTGGTCAAGGGCGATAGTGAGCGTTTGTTCACCGCCAAAGTCGGAGGATTGCTGATCGTTGTTTTCTCCGAATGAAACGGTTCGCGGCGCCGGAACGGGCTGTCCTGCTTCACTGCCCCGCAAGAAAAGATATGCGACGGCGGTGATGACAAAAACGCCAATAATTGCCGACGCAATAATTATCGGCTTGCGACGCGAACGCGGTTCATCGTGGGTGGCATCAATTTCGGTTTTTTCGTTCATCTTTACTTGTTTCATCCTCGGTGGCAAAGGGCTCAATCATCAACTGGAGATGCTGACACAATGTTTGGAGTTCCGCCTTTAGGCGGCCTTCGTTGCCATCACTCGCCTCACCATAAACGGAGCCCTTACTTACGTGCGGGCTACTGACATGTGCGGGCTGCTGACTCATTTCAATTCGGGGGCGTTTGTTGCCCGCATTATTTCGACATTTGCTTGATACACCGCTAATTGCGCGACGATGAATTCGTTCTCGATATCCAAATAGCGGCGTTGTTCAACCAGAAACTCGATCAAATTTCGTGCCCCGAATTCGTAGGTTTGACGGACAACCTCTAAATTTGCATTCGCCTGCGACTGCGCTCCGACGCGGAAGATTTCCATTGCGCGTGCCGAGCTTTCGTAACGTGCATAGGCGGCTGCGACTTCGCGTCGCACAACAATCTCTGCAAACTCTCGTCGCTTTTCCGCGGCTTCCGAATCTGCGACTGCGGCCTCGATGAGTCCCTGATTTGCGTTTCTAACCGGAATCTCAAACGTTACGCCGATGCGCGCCGAATGAAAAACATCCTGCACGGGCCGCAGCGCGCCCGCTTGGTCGATTCCCTGAACCGGAAAACCAAAATCGTTTCGCTGATAATCCGCGGAAATTTTTGCGTCTAATCGTCCGCCCGCTTTCGCCTTTTCGATCTGCGCTTCGGCGACCGTTTCAGCCGCGCGGAATGCGAGCAGATCGGGACGAGTTTGCAGAGCACGCTGGATCGATTCGGTGATCGGAAGTGGCTTATCGACCAGGTTGTCGAAATTTCCTTTCAAACGCAAAGGCTCTTCCGGACGCATTCCCATCATATTTTTTAGTTCAAGAAACGCGATCTCCGTTTTGCCCGATTCGGTTTCACGAAGAGAACGAAGGCGGTTGACCTCGACCGAAGCCATGCCCTCGTCAAGCGGTGCGATCTTACCCTCGGTAACGCGGGCCTGAATAAGTCGAAAACCCTCAAGTGCCGATTCGAGCAGGCGGTCGATTACATTCAGCTTCAAGGTTTGCGCCAGAGCATCGCCAAATTTCATACGCACTTCGGCGGCGAGAAGGCGTTCGCTGTTTGCAACCTGATTTTCGCGCATTTGCAATTCAGCCTCGGCGACCTTGACGCGCGCATTCCTGCGTCCGCCAAGTTCTAACGGCAGACTTCCACCGATAATAGTATTGTTATCCGGCCCGCCGATCTGCTCGCGGCGGTTGAATTCGACACTCGGATTTGGCCGCAGCTTCGCCTGCCGCAAAAGCCCGCGGGCCGCATCGATCTCTTTCCTCACGGCCGCCAATTCATCGTTTTTCTCAAGCGCAATTCGCACGGCCTCATCAGCAGTTACGCCGCCGATTTGATCAAGATAACGCGCGTCATTTCTCGCTGCTACCGTCTGTCCCAAAACAGGCGTCGGGGCAAAGGCAAACAGAATCAAAATATAAATTGTAAAACTATGACGCATCTTGAACATTTTTGTTTCCCAATTTCCGTTCATGTATCCAATAAAAGATCACAGGTGTAACGATCAGCACGTGTAATAAGCTCGACACCATCCCGCCGAGGACGGGTGTGGCGAGCGGTTTCATTACTTCGGAACCGGCGCTTGTGCTCCACATTATCGGGAGCAGGCCGGCGACGACGGTTGTTACGGTCATCACTTTTGGCCGCAGACGCAAAAGAGCTCCGTCGCGGACGGCTTCGAGCAATTCGCCTTTCGTCAGTTCTCGTCCGAGTTTTTCGCGCATCTTTGCGACAGCCTCATTCAAATAGATCACCATCACAACGCCCGTCTGCACCGCTGTTCCAAACAGCGCGATAAAGCCGACCCAGACGGCGACCGAAAAGTTGTAGTCGAGCAGCCAGACGAGATAAACGCCGCCGGTCAACGCAAACGGCACGGCCATCAAAACGTGAGCCGCCTCAAGCGCCGAATGATAGGTCAGATAAAGCAGGCCGAAAATAATCAAGAGAACAATTGGGACGACGATCATCAGCCGCTCGCGGGCGCGTTTTTGATTTTCATACTGGCCGCTCCATGTAAAATAATATCCGGCCGGCATCTGCACCTGATTTGCGATTGCTGCTTGCGCCTCATCGACAAAGGAACCTACGTCGCGCCCGCGAACATTGAGCAAAACCGTCCCGCGCAGCAGTCCGTTTTCACTTGAGATCAAAGTCGGCCCTTCGACCGTTTTGATATTTGTAAGCTCCGAAAGCGGAATCGTCGCTCCGCTTGGTGTCATCATCGGAAGTTGGCCGAGAGCTTCGGGGCTATCGCGAAATTCGGGAGCGTAGCGAACACGAACCGGAAAACGCTGCCGCCCTTCGATAGTTACCGCAAGATTGCTTTCACCGATTCCTTTTTCAACCGCCTGCTGGATCATCGCCACATCGACGCCATATCGAGCCGCCGCCTGGCGGTCGATGTCTATGTCGATATACGGCGAGCCGCCGATCTGTTCGGGATAAACATCCGCCGCACCCGGCACGGTTTTTACGGCGACGGCGATCTGCCGCGAAAGCGTTTCGAGCGTCTTTAGATCGTTGCCAAAAACTTTTATCCCTACCTGTGAACGGATGCCGGTGGCCAGCATCTCAATGCGATTGATTATCGGCTGCGTCCAGATATTTGTAACACCGGGCATTCGAAGCGCGTCGTCCATTTCGGCGATGAGCTTGTCGCGCGTCATCCCGGCGCGCCATTCCGATTCCGGTTTCAGATGAATAATCGTTTCATTCATATTCACCGGCGCCGGATCGGTCGATGTCGCGGCCCGACCGGCTTTGCCGACGGCCCATGCAACCTCGGGAAACTGCATCAACATCTCGTCCTGCTTTGCCATTATTTTGCGGGCTTGGTCGATGGAGATCGCCGGATCGGTTATCGGCATATACATCACGTCCCCCTCGTTTAGCGGCGGCATAAATTCATTGCCGATCGTCGTCGCAAGAAAGAGAGCGCCGAGAAAGAGAATCGCGGCGAACGAGATCGTCGCAAACCGATTGCGAAGCGCGGCCATCAGAACCGGTTCATAAAGCCGCCGAAGAAAACGCATCACCGGATTGTCGCTTTCTTTATGCACCTTTCCGCCAAGCAGATATGTGCACAGCACCGGAACTAAAGTTACGGCGATAATCGTCGCCCCGACCATTGCAAAAGTCTTTGTAAATGCAAGCGGATGAAAGAGTTTACCTTCCTGTCCCGTCAGCGCAAAAACAGGAATAAAGGCAAGAATAATTATCGCCATCGAAAAGAAAACAGGACGGCCGACAAGTTTTGTCGATTCAAGGACGGCGTCGAAAACAGCTTTGCGATCCTTTGTGTCGATCTGTTTTTTCTCGATATATCGAAAGGCATTTTCGGTTACGACAATGCCCGCATCGACCAGAACACCGATGGCAATGGCAATTCCCGCAAGCGACATCAGGTTTGAGCTGATGCCAATAAAATACATAAACAGAAACGAAGTCAGCACCGCGAGCGGCAACGGAATTGTCACGATCAAAATCGAGCGGAAATGCGCGAGAAAAAGAATGTGTGCGAGCGTTACAAGAAGAAGCTCCTCGATCAGAGCAGTTTTTAACGTCGATGTTGCGCGGTTGATAATTTCCGTTCGGTCGTAAAAAGGAACAATTGTTACACCCTCGGGCAAGCCTGCTTCGAGCGTTTTTATGCGCCCCTTGACCGCGTTGATAACGTCGAGCGTATTCACGCCGTAACGCGCAATTACCACGCCGCCGACCGCTTCTTTGCCGTTTTTATCAAGCGCTCCGGTGCGAAACGCATTGCCGAGTTTTACCTCGGCGACATTGCGGACATAAACCGGCGTGCCGTTATTTGAGCCTATGACAACACTTTCGACATCGGCCACCGATTCGATCAATCCGACTCCGCGAACAACCGACCACCCGCCGGATTGCTCGACAACATTTCCTCCGACGTTATTATTAGAACGCTGAATCGCCTCGACAACGACCGAGAGCGGAACGTTCAAGCCGCGCAATTTGTTCGGATCGACATCGACCTGATATTGCTGAACATGACCGCCGACGGACGCGACCTCGGCCACGCCCGGCACGGAATTTAGCTGATAACGCACGAACCAATCCTGCAGCGAACGCAGATCGCGCAAGCTCATCGAATCGCTTTCGAGCGTGTACCAAAAGACCTGCCCGACGCCGGTCGCGTCCGGCCCGAGCGTCGGGGTTACGCCTTCGGGAAGGTCTTTCGCCACCAGATTCAGCCGTTCGAGTATCCGCGTCCGCGCCCAATAAAGTTCGATGCCGTCCTCAAAGATGACGTTTATCATCGAAAAGCCAAACGCCGAACTCGCACGCACGACACGCACGCCTGGCAGTCCCTGCAGATTGGTAACAAGAGGATAAGTTACTTGGTCTTCAACTTCCTGCGGGGAGCGTCCCGTCCAATCTGTAAAGACAATCACCTGATTATCGGAAACATCGGGAATGGCGTCGATCGGCGTCCGAACGAGAGCCCAATAGCCCCCCGCCGCAACGCCGATATACATCACGATGATAATGCCGCGATTCCTGAGCGACCATTCGATGAGTTTATGGATCATAAAACTGTGGTCAGCGACCAGTGGTCGGTGGTCAGTAAGCAGTAAGCAGTAAGCAGATATGTCTAATCCGTAGAAACAGTTTTCACGAAATGCGAAATACGCCGTTCTTCAACTGTCCAGTGACCACTGACCACCGCCCACCGTTCATTGCGCTGTTACCGACATCGTCGTTTGCCCTTTGCCTTTGTCGCCTTCGAAGCTGATCTGTGCCTGCCATTCGCCTTTCATTTCGATATCGACCTTGCCCATGTAAACGCCGGGCACGCTCGTCGTCGTAAAACTTGCGGAGCTGTTCATTTCGGACATGCTGCCCATCGCTGGCATTCGAAAATTGAGCGCGGCGGCTTTGACCATTCCGACATCGACGGCTTTGCCGGATGGATCGGTAAATGACAGAAATATTTCCTGCTCGCCGCCTTTCAGCTTTCCCGTCTCGCTTGAGATCGTTACCATCAGCCCGTCGCCGATGGGCGCGCTCTTTACTGCCTTACCCGGCACCGGATTTTCAGCCGTCGGCTGCGGGCCGGAACTGCATGCTCCAAGCAAAGTCGCAGCCACGACGATCGAAACAAAAACAGTCAACAAAATTGCTTTTTTCATAATTCATCTCTCCTCTAATAAGTAATTCGGGCTACCGTAGTTGTCCCCGCTTTGTCCGCCCGGAAGTAACGGCTCACTCAATGCAAAAGCCCGCGCGTGAGCAAGGGCGATACGCTCATCCCCCTTGAGATGGACACGCCCGATTGCAGAAGCCCGCACGAAGTAAGGGCGACAACGGAATGCGCATATTGCAAACTGACCGCCTAAAGGAGAAACTCCGAACGACGGCAAGGCGCATTTCGGGTATCGGATTAAATTAGAAAGGAATGATGTTGGAGGTATTTAGGTTGGAATTTCTTTAACAAAACGACGCGCTCGACCGAAGTTGTAATTTCGGGAGCAGCGCGTTTTTCAAGGATCGCCGCGATTCGGCTTGCGATCGAATCGGTAACGGACACGACCGTTGGAGCCGCGCTAAATGATGTGGATGCCGAACCGGGAACGGGATCGGAACAATCAATAAGGCAGCAAAGCTGCGCCGCTTTCATTTCCGGCGAACGAAGTTTTTCCTTCGCCTTGGCGCAGCATTTCGACATTCCCGGCTTATCCGCATGCAGCGGCATTCCCGCCAGCACGCCGCCGGCGAGAGCTGCACTTACGAATAGGGATGTCAGCCAACGCTTCATCGCAATTACCACTATATTTAGTAATGCAAACCCGTGTCAAGAAAATTCCCGTGGAAATGTGGTAGCGCATAGGGGAATTGAACCCCTCTTTCAAGGTTGAGAACCTTGCGTCCTAACCGATAGACGAATGCGCCGTTTGATTAGAATCGTAATTTTCGCCCAGAACATTGCCAATTGCAAACGCAGGCAATTGGAAAAGCATGAGAGCCGCGATATAGTTAAAAAATCAGGTCAAAAAGTATGAAGCCGCTCGCATTAGCCATCATTTCACTCATAATTTTTTCCGGCTGCCGCCCGGCGACGATCGGAAAAGGTGATGTAAAACCACCGATCGCCGATTCGGCGTCTCAAATTTCACGCAATGGCGCCGACACCGCCGAACCTGCGATCGCGGCGGCAGCCGACGGCGTTTATGTCGCGTTTGTCGAACATCATCCTGACAGATCCGCCGATCTTTTCGTCCAAAAACTCGACGCCGAATTAAAAAGTGTTTCCGGACAAACGCGTGTAAACTCGACCACGGGCGAGGTTAGGTCGTGGTTCGGCGATCCGCCGACGATAGCTGTTAGCGATGACGGGGCGATCTATGTCGGTTGGAACCGAAAAAATGACAAGGGTGGCGGAAACGATCTTATGCTTTCCGTTTCGCGGGACAGCGGAGCGTCATTCGGCGCGCCTGTGAAGGTGAATGACGACACAAAGCCCGCTTCGCATGGAATGCACTCGCTGCAGCTTGGCAGCGACGGTCGAGTTTATTTGGCGTGGCTTGACGAAAGGAATGTGAAAACAAACGAACACGCCAAGGCTGAGCCTGACGCGCGGCAATCCGCGGTTCCAGGGTTTTATTACGTCGCGACTCATAACAACACGAAAAACGAAACTGCGGAGCAGAAACACGAAATGACCGAGCCGAACAGCGAGGTCTTTTTTGCCGCATCGAACGACGGTGGAAATACGTTTTCTGCCAACAAACGGATCTCGACGGATGTCTGTCCGTGCTGCAAGACTTCGTTGGCATTGTCGCCGGAAGGAACGCTTTACTTGAGTTGGCGGCAGGTGCTTGACGGCGATCTTCGGCACATCGCGGTCGCGTCATCGACGGATTCGGGTAAAACGTTTTCGCTGGGCGTGGTTGTCAGCGATGACCAATGGCATCTGAACGCCTGCCCGATGTCGGGAGCCGGACTGTTTGCCGGAGAAAAAGGAAACCTGCGAATATTTTGGTACACGGCCGGCGACGCGGGACAGGCGGGCGTCTATTTGGCAGAATCCGCGGATGGGGCGAAGACTTTCGGGCCGCGTAAACTCATCAGCGGCGAGGGATCTGCCGGTTCGCCGTGGATCGGGCCCAATGAGTACATTTTTTCGGTTTCAGGTGGAAAAACGTCGATCCGGTCAAACGGAAAGCCCGACGCTGCGATCGACGGTGAATTACCGGCAGTCGCACTCAAAAACGGAAAACCTCTTATGACCGTAGTTCGAACAAATGGCGATGAACGGTCGATATGGCTTATCACTACACATTAAAACGAAAATTGACGATATCGCCTTCCTGCATTACGTAATCTTTGCCCTCGACGCGGACCGTGCCTTTTTCTTTGGCGGCTGCCATCGTGCCGGCAGCGATCAGATCGTTATAAGAAACGATCTCTGCACGTATAAAGCCGCGCTCTATGTCGGTGTGAATGACACTCGCGGCTTGCGGAGCTTTTGTGCCGATCGGGATCGGCCAGGCTCGTACTTCTTTCTCACCGGCGGTCAAAAAACTCATCAGCCCGAGCATGTGATACGCGGCCTTTATCAGCTTATCGACGCCGCTCGATTCGAGGCCGAGGTCTTTCAGATATTCTAAACGCTCGGCTTCGTCGAGTGCGACGAGCTCGGCTTCAAGCTTTGCACAAATGGCGACGACATCCGCGTTTTCCGATTTTGCATGTTCAATAACTTTTTGAACGTGCGGGTTTGAAGCTGGATCGGTAAGCGTTGCTTCATCGACATTCGCAGCATAGATCGTCGGCTTGGTCGTCAGGAAAAACCATTTTCTGACGATCTCGCGTTCGTCCGTCGTCAGATCTGTGGCGCGTGCCGGGCGGCCTTCTTCCAAAACCGGCTGTATCTTGTCGAGAATTTCGAGTTCGAGTTTCGCGTCTTTGTCGCCGCCGGATTTTGCCGCCCGTGTCGCCTTGTCGCGTCGCTTTTCTGCCGAGGCAAGATCGGCAAGTGCGAGTTCGATCTGTATGGTTTCGATATCGCGAACGGGATCGACCGAGCCTTCGACATGGATAATATTCCCGTCCTCAAAACATCGCACGACCTGAATAACCGCGTCGGTCTCGCGGATGTTGGCAAGAAATTGGTTGCCCAAACCTTCACCCTTGGAAGCACCGCGAACAAGCCCGGCGATGTCCAGAAACTCGACAGTTGCAGGAACGAGTTTTTGCGCCTTGTGCATCTTTTCTAGCACAGGCAGCCGTTCGTCCGGTACGGCAACGACACCGACGTTCGGCTCAATGGTTGCAAACGGATAATTCGCCGCCAGCGCCGCTTCCTGAGCGGTCAATGCATTGAACAATGTAGATTTCCCAACGTTGGGCAGGCCAACGATACCGGCTTGAAGCATAATGTTCGCTATTTCCGCGCCACGCGAAAACGGCTATTCTACCGTCGAATGCTGCGAAACCAAAACGGCGTTTCCGCACAAACTGAAAACGCATTCATTTTCAGCTTTCACTTTTTAGTTTTCAGTTTGTTCGAAGAAGCCGTTTTGAGCGGCTGGCGATCTGCGGTAATTTAGTTTATATAATCCCGATTTCGAGCAATGCTGATCTCTTGCTGCTTAATTCTAATTATCATCGCCGGCGGCTTTGCGCTTACATATTTGATCGAACGCGATGAGCCGTTTCTTTGGCGCGCGGCGGCGGGATGCGTCATCGGATGCGCATTCTTTGGCACAAGCTTGTTCGCGCTGGCGATGATATTCGGGCTAAATACCGTTTCGATCATCGCGGCGATGGCGAGCACACTGCTGCCGATTCTCTTTATAGTAAAAGGCGAAAGACGAAAAGTTTTCGCACATGATTGGGCGAAGGCGGCGGGTAAGCTGCAGGGAACGAATTTAAAAAAGACGTTTCCGTTTTTTTATTATGCGACATTTCTTGTGCTCTTCGCCGTATTTTTTGATCGAGTAATTTTTGCAAACGAACAGGGCATATTTACAGGCGGTTCGCAAAATCTCGGCGACCTGCCGTTTCATCTCGGCATAATTTTCGGGTTTACGGACGGTGCGAATTTTCCACCGATCAATCCGTCGTATGCCGGAGCTAAACTCTCGTATCCATTTATCCCCGATCTTGTAACCGCTGCATTCATAAAGCTTGGAGCAGGCGTGCGCGAGGCGATGCTGGTGCAAAATGTCGCGTGGGCGTTTTCGCTGTTCGTTATTTTGGAGCGGTTTGTTTACCGTTTGTTGAATGATAGTTTGGCTGCAAAGATCGCACCGGCATTGCTTTTTCTTAGCGGAGGCTTGGGCTTCCTGTGGTTTTTTTCTGACTTCGGATCGCAGGCAAAAGGCTTTTCGGATTTCTTATTTAGCTTGCCGAAAGATTACACGATCGGCCCCGATTTCCGTTGGGGCAATTCGCTTGTAACGCTTTTCATAACGCAGCGGAGCCTGCTTCTCGGAATGCCGATAACGATTATCGTATTGGGTTTTCTTTGGAAAAGATTTGCCACAGAGAGCAGAGAGATAAAACCAAAGGGATCGAAATCTCCGCAACTCCACTTCTCCCCCACTCCCTTTCTCGTTGGCCTGACCGCCGGTCTCCTTCCTCTGATTCACCTTCACAGTTTGTTCGTGCTTTTCATCGTTGTCGCATTTTTGTTTTTTATGCGATTTGAGAAATGGCGCGAATGGCTGGCTTTCGGAATGGGCGTTTGCGTGATCGCAATTCCTGAGCTTATTTGGACAATTACAGGAAGCGCGACGCATGCAGCAGAGTTTTTCCAATTCCATTTCGGCTGGGATGCGGGCGAGACGAATATTTTATGGTTTTGGCTAAAGAACACCGGCATTTTTATACCGATTCTGATCTTTGGAATTTACTTGACCTTTAAGGAAAAAGATCGAAAGGAAATTGCCGGTCGCACATTTCTGCTGAAATTCTATCTTCCGTTTATTTTTCTTTTTGTTCTTTCAAATGTAGCAAAACTCGCCCCGTGGGAATGGGATAACATCAAAGTTCTGATCTATTGGTTCGTCGGTTCACTGCCGTTCGCCGCGTTTGCGATCGCGTGGTTGTGGAAGAAGTCGAATGCTTTTCGAATTGCTGCTGCAGTTTGTTTTTCTATTTTGGTGTTTTCCGGCGGACTCGACGTTTGGCGTACCGTTTCTCGGCAGATAAATTATAAGGTGTTCGATGCGGATGCGGCGGTTGTCGCAAATCGGCTTAAGCCGACGACCAAACCGCACGCCTTGTTCCTGAATGCTCCGACATTTAATACGGCTATCGTGCTTTTGGGTCGCGGTTCGCTGATGCGTTATCCGGGACATCTTTCATCGCACGGCATCGATTACCGACAGCGCGAGTCGGATGTGAAGCAGATGTATCGCGGCGGCCCTTCGGCTCTCGCATTGATGCAAAAATACGCTATAGAATATGTGTTGATATCGCCCGAAGAGCGAAATACGCTTTCGCCGAACGAAGCATTCTTTTCACGGTTTCCGGTCATAACGGAATCGGGGCAATATAAAGTTTATGATGTCCGGAATAGTGAATAACGAATAGCGAAAAACGAAAAGTGAAAAACTATTCGTTCTACGTTTTTCACTATTCACTATTCCGAAAATTGAAACGACAATAATCTCAGAATGATCGAAAAAAAAGAAACTTTGGATGTTTCGAAATCAATCGATTGGGAATGGTTTGCGTCTTGCGTAGCGGTGATCGCGGTTGCAAGTTTTTTGCGTTTTTTTGCGCTTGGGATAAAGCCGTTTCATCATGACGAAGGCGTCAACGGCCATTTCCTTATGGGCCTGTTTCGCGACGGCGTTTACAAATACGATCCGGCAAATTATCACGGCCCAACGCTCTATTACATCACGCTCGCGTTTACGAAAGTTTTCGGATTGGAGACCTTTCCGGTGCGTTTGAGTGTTGCGGTTTGGGGCGTTCTTATCGTCGTTCTAGCACTTTTCTTGTGGCGGTATATTGGAAGGATCGGCAGTATTTTCGCCGCCCTATTTCTCGCACTGTCGCCCGGAATGGTTTACATTTCACGATATTTCATACACGAGATGTTTTTCGTTTTTCTGGGTCTTGCCTTAGTCATTGCAGTCGCTTTTTTTATTGAGAATCGCAAGCCCGGAAAATTCGCGATATTTTGGACCGCGCTCATTTTGCTGGTTTGCTTTTTTCCTTCGACATTAAATCTATCGTCCGTTCTCGCGGGTAACAACGCATCGATTTATTGGTTGGTTTCGAGCATTATTTTAGCGGTCGAAATCGGACTGGTCATTTTCCTGGTTAGAGCTTTGCTTGGTTGGAACGAAGGCCGTCCGATCTTTCTGCTGCTTGCGTCCGCGTGCGTTTCGCTGATATTTGCAACAAAAGAGACGGCGTTTATCACATTGGGGACGATGCTGCTTGCGTGTTTCTGCGTTTGGCTGTGGCCGCGCATTTATTCTAGTGCGAAGACGCTGAACGGCGAGTTTCATTCATCCGAATTGACGCTTAGAAATTTCTCAAGCTCGATGGGAACCGGAACCGACCGCATTTTGCTGATCGTTGCGGCCGCGGCCGTTTTCATCTATATCGGCGTTCTCTTTTTCTCGTCGTTTTTCACCTATGCCGAGGGCGTCGGAAAAGCGTTTGCGGCATACACGATCTGGACAAAAACCGGCAGCAAAGATCACGTCCAAAACGGCACGTGGGCATATCTGAAATGGGGAATGGAGATTGAGGCGCCGATCTTTATCCTTTCGGCGATCGGAGGTTTGATCGCATTTTTTCTTCCGCGCAGCCGGTTCGCAATGTTCGTTTCGCTCTGGGCATTCGGGCTTTTTGCCGCCTACACGCTCATCCCATACAAAACGCCTTGGCTTGCCGTTTCGTTTTTATTGCCAATGTGCATAACGGCCGGATTTGCGATCAATGAACTCTTGACGCGAAAAGAGCAGTCGGTTAGAGCTATCGGCTCGATCCTTGCCGTCGCGGCTTGCGGCGTGCTCGCTTATCAAACATACAGCCTGAATTTTGTTCATTATGATGACGAGGCGATGCCGTATGTTTATGCACACACGAAGCGCGAATTTCTCGACCTGATGCGCGAAGTGGAGCATTACGCAGATGCGAGCGGCAAAGGTAAAGAAGCGACCGTTCAGGTTGTTTCGCCCGATTATTGGCCGATGGTTTGGTACACGCGCAATTATCCGAAAGTTTATTATCACGCCCGTATTGTTCCGGCTGATAATGCGGAGATGATAATCGCAAAAACGCCGGATCAGGATGCGGAAGTGATGCGGAAATTCTCGTTTGAATATCAAGTCGTGGGCAAATACGGCCTTCGCCCGGGCGTCGATCTGGTGCTGCTCGTTCGGCGCGATCTTGCGAATAGGTAGATTAGGCAAATGCGCCGACTATCACCAGAATCGCCCCGATCACAATATGCAAAACGTCATCCACGCGAGTCCATTTGAAATGTCTTTCGGGAAACAGGTGCAGAAAGCTGGCGGCGGCCTGATATAGGTCTATAAGTCCGAAACCGATATTGAAGGCGCGGATGGCAAAATCATTCTGCGAAAATAAACAGAGCAGGCCGATGATGCCGAACATTATGTGAAAAATATTATACGCGGCCTCGCCGCTCGTCAGGCTTTTCTCTTTTGGTATTAAGAATCCGAGAACGCCGACCAAAATAAGCAGCGGCGCAAAGACAAGCAACAAGTAATAGTTTGCAAATTCCATCGTCTAGCATCGTGCATTCAACGACCCATCAGCGTTTCGACGCATTTCGTCACATCGGCGTTGGAGCAAAATGATTTTGAGTGATAATAGAACAATCGATGTCGCTTAGCCAACAAACCAAAACGCGGGTGATCAAATGGATTGCCATTTGGGTGGTGTGGACTCTGTTCGCGCTCTTTTTTGCAAGTCAGTTAGCGCTGCAAATGCAGTTTTCGAAAAACGCCGTGCCGCTTTCGAAGATATTGAGCTGGCAGTTGGTTTCGGGATATGTATGGTTTGCGCTTACGCCGCTGATACTTTTTCTTGCGCGTCGATTTCCATTTGATATGGGTCGCTGGAAGGTTTCGCTTTCGATTCATATCGTAACGGGTCTTTTGATAGCGCTGTTTCAACAATCGATCGACGCGACGCTGCTTCCGCGGCTCGGATACCCGCCGGGGATGGAATTCGAAAGTTTTTGGGCGGCCTACAAGCTCTTTGTTTCTTTTAATTTACACCTTAGTTTATTGATCTATTGGGGAAC